>JAZUGF010000021.1:0-25445 GCA_045641065.1 Paludibacteraceae bacterium
AGGTCAACCTCTACTGCACAAGCAACCGAGCAACCAACCATTGGGTTGTTACCGATTCCTAGGAATCCCATCATCTCAACGTGTGCTGGAACTGATGAAGAACCTGCGAACTGTGCGTCCGAGTGCATACGACCAAGTGTGTCAGTCATACCGTATGAAGCAGGACCTGCAGCCATGTTATCTGGGTGAAGTGTACGACCTGTACCACCACCTGATGCTACTGAGAAGTATGCCTTACCAGCGCGGATACGCTCCTTCTTGTATGTACCAGCTACTGGGTGCTGGAAACGTGTAGGGTTTGTAGAGTTACCTGTGATTGATACATCAACATCCTCTTTCCAGAAGATAGCAACACCCTCACGTACGTCGTCAGCTCCGTAGCAGTTAACTGCTGCACGAGGACCGTTAGAGTAAGCTGTACGGCTAACCTCCTTAAGCTCTCCTGTGAAGTAGTCGAACTGAGTCTTTACGTATGTAAATCCGTTGATACGGCTGATGATCATAGCTGCGTCCTTACCTAGACCGTTAAGGATACAACGAAGTGGCTTATCAGCTGGTCTCGACTTGTTTGCCATCTGTGCAATCTTGATAGCACCCTCAGCAGCAGCGAATGACTCGTGACCTGCCAAGAAAGCGAAACACTTTGTATCTGGGTGAAGAAGACGTGCAGCTAGCTCACCGTGACCGATACCTACCTTACGATCGTCAGCAACTGATCCAGGGATACAGAATGACTCAAGACCCACACCGATATAGTTAGCAGCCTCTACTGCGTTCTTTGCCTTCTCCTTAAGAGCGATAGCAGTACCTACTACGTAAGCCCACTTTGCGTTCTCGAAACAGATCATCTGAGTCTCCTCACATGTCTTATATGGATCAAGACCTGCCTTGTCGCAAATCTCGTTAGCCTCTTCAATGCTCTTGATTCCGTGCTTCTCTAGAGTTGCAAGAATCTGCTTGATACGACGATCCTGGCTCTCAAATTTTACCTCTCTAATCATACCTAATTACTCTTTACGTGGGTCAATAGATTTAACTGCACCGTCCTCAGCCTTTGTACGACCGTAAGTACCAGTGAACTTCTTAACTGCCTCATTAGCATCCATACCTTTCTTGATGGCCTCCATCATCTTGCCCATGTGTACGAACTCGTAACCACATACCTGGCTGTCCTTATCCAAGAACATCTTTGTGATGTAACCCTCAGTCAACTGTAGGTAACGTGTACCCTTAACTTTTGTTCCGTAAAGTGTACCCATCTGAGAAACAAGACCCTTACCAAGATCCTCAAGACCAGCTCCGATCATCAAACCACCCTCTGAGAATGCAGACTGTGTACGACCGTATACGATCTGAAGGAATAGCTCACGCATTGCAGTGTTGATAGCATCACATACAAGGTCAGTGTTAAGTGCCTCTAGGATTGTCTTTCCAGGAAGGATCTCAGAAGCCATAGCAGCTGAGTGAGTCATACCTGAACATCCGATTGTCTCTACTAGACACTCCTCGATAACGCCTTCCTTTACGTTTAGTGTTAGCTTACATGCACCCTGCTGTGGAGCACACCAACCAATACCATGTGTAAGACCTGAGATATCCTTGATCTCCTTTGCCTGGATCCACTTTCCCTCTTCAGGAATTGGAGCTGGACCGTGGTTAGGTCCTTTGGCAACACAACACATGTTTTCTACTTCGTGTGAATATACCATAATGTTATAAAATAATTTGTTGTATCTAATCTCAACGTCTCCCGATAGAAGACGCATAAATTTTGTAGCAAAGATAGATTTTCATTATAAAAAATGCAAAAAAATCTATCAAAAAATCCCTAATTGTTGGTATGATTTTTTAACCATTTTGTGGGATTTGTTTTGCGTGAATTCGGTTTGGGGCGAATTCAAAAAACTATGGTTGATTATCGATTGTTTGCCTACGGTAGATTAGAGTTCGTTAAAGCTTCGCTCTAATCAACCATAGGCTATTAATTAAACTAACCGTTTCCATGGTTGGGGAATGTTTGAAACCTCCGTTTCTCTTAAAAAAAGCCATTAGGCTTTTCTCTGTGTCCTCTGTGTCTCTGTGGTGAATTTCTTACGGATGCATGAATCCCTTCTCTCCATTCTCTATATAAATGCCTTTATTGTGGTTGCAGCGTCTTCCCAATATGTCGTAACGGTGGTTGTCCTGTCGCTGTGGCTTATTGGCTGTCGGCATGTCGACTTTCGTCTCTTCGTCTTCTTTATATACTGAATACCGGTTGCCTTCGTAGGCTTGCCATGCCTCCACTGCTTTGCCGTCGTAGTCGAATAGGGTGGTGTTCTCCACGACATTCACGTCGGCTTTGAGATTTTCAGTGAAATGAGCCCATCCTGTCATGTTGTTGCCCCATTGGTCTTCGACGTGGATCATCATCGGATCCCAGTAGAGACTGCCGACGATCTCGTTGCTGCCTTTGTCTTCGTAGCCGACTCCTTTGGCTGTGTTGATCAACTCTGTGATGAATCCTTTCTGTCCTTCCTGACTGAATTTGTAGACGTTGCTGTAGGCAGGGGCATTATTGCTGAGCTGGCCGTCCCATCCGTCTTTTCTCTTCGGAGTGAAATTATATCCACTCTCCATGATCAACACGTCTTTGCCATAATAGCTGAAGAGCATCTGGCACGACTTGGCGAAGGATTCCGTCGTGGTTTCGCTCCAAGATGGGTAGTACGACGCTCCAATAACGTCGAATTTGGCTCCGGCTTTTGTGATGAGGTCGAAATACCATTTGTATGTCGACGGTGATCCCCATTTGTCGACGTCGGATGTGGCGTCGGCTAAATGCACCACCACTTTGCTGTTGGGCGAAACTGCCTTGATGGAGTTGTAGGCTGCGTTGATGATCTTGGCGATGTTCTCCGGATGCTTCTCTCCAGTCGGCATCTCTGCTTTGGCTTCGTTGGCTGGTACGTCATACGAGTAGGCATACGGAAATAGGAATCCTGCGTTGGTTTCATTGCCCACCGACACGTAGGCTGGATAGATTCCCTCGTCGGCCATCTCCTGCATCACCGTCTTCACATATTCGCCCACGAGGTTCACAAGGGTGTTGACTTTCTCGTCGAACGACCATATATTCTTGATCTTCTCCTCCCAGTCTCTCGGAATTCGCTGGCATTCGCCGTTGCTCCAATAATCGGAGAGGTTGAAGGTGTATTGGATTTCCATTCCTGCCTTGTGAGCCTCACGTGCAAGACGTAAGCAGTCTTCTGTGTCCTGATAGCCTTCTAAGAAACAGTATTTCCCGGATGCGTCTGTGGATTGTGGACCGGGATTGTTGGAGTTTCTGATTCTGACGAAGTTAAATCCGCGTCGGCTCATATAATCAAGCACGGCTTGGGCTTTATCCTCACGCGTATCATTCTGATTATACAGTGGATTGCCGTCGGCATCAAAATAGTTTCCGCCACGGTCGAGCACGTAGTGGAGCATAGTGATGTCGCCTCCTTGAAGAAATTTATATGGTTTGTCGGTTTTCTTGACCTCTGTTTTTGCGATTTCGATGCTATGCATTCCGTCGCTCTCTATTCCGATCTTCACTTTGCCATCGGTTGTGCCGACTCCACGAAGATAAACTTTCACCTCTTGCTGGTTTCTTGCAAGCGGCACTTCCGCCGAGCAGACGGTGTAATTCGTCCCTTTCGCATAGATTTTGCACTTTGATGCGACGGAATTGGTGTTGCAGACGACGGCGAGGTCATAGATTCCGCTGCCGCCCACTGATATTTCCATCTCCTGCTTTGTTGGCTCTCCTTCGTTGAAATGGATCTTATTCCCGAAGTAGACGGGAGCATTCCCGTCGCCATGCCATTTCTCTGGTTTCATCATATCATCAAACCCTTGGGCTGACGTTGATATGGAGAATAGAGCAGAGGCAGTTATTGTAAGTTGTCGTAGAGACGCGAGATTATGCGTCTTTGTAAATTGTAGTAATTTTCCCATAGTAGTATGTCTTTCAAGAATGTGTTATGTTTATAGGATACAGTAAATATTACTATTTACGTTTCGTTTTTTTTAGTTCAAACAAAATATACATTTGTTCGTAACTTCTAACATTTTTGCCTTGGTATTCTGCTGGTGTCCATCCTTTTGACTCTTTCACCAAACGGATTGCTTCTTGATCGAGTTCGGGGCTAAGAGAGTAGCCTTTCATTATAGTTGCTTCACCAATAGAACCATCTTCCTCGACTACAAATTCCACTTTGCTGATACCCTCAATTTTTTCTTTCTTCGCTTTCTTTGGATATTTAAGCTTCTTGTGTAGGTCGGTATAGAAATCATCAATTGATACTTGAGCTTTTTTATCAACTACGAGATTTACGCCGTTTTTGTCTATTATGACTTCTTTGTATGTGAACAATGTTGAAATTGTAAATTCTCTATCTTCTTTGATGCTAAAGTTTTGGGTTGGCAACCATTCGTCTAATTCTTTAACCGCAATAAGAACCTCTTTAGTTAGCCGATCGTGAACTTCACGTATGACTTTTTCATTTGTCACTTTTCCCTCTTTTGTGATAGTAAATGTTACAACCACTTCCCCTTGTATTCCACATTCTAAGGCAACTTGATTATATTTTACGGTTTCTTTTATGTGTTTTGCTATGACATTGTCAAAATCATTGGAATCGCTATTGGCCTCAACTTCAATGAGTGGTGCGCATTCATATCTTTTATACATTCCCATAGGACCAAGTTTTTTTTCAGGATAACCAGATTTCGCTTGTATGTAAAATGAATTGATAAGAATGAATATTACGAAATAAATTATTTTTCTCATATTGGTTTGCTTTTTGCGGTGATTGATATCAACTGATCTTCGTCATTTTGTATCCCATTCTTAGCAACTGCACTGCGATTCCCATCAAATACATCTGGTGAAGAGTGCGGACGTAAGCGTGGAAGGCTAGGGGACTGCCTGGCTCAAACATCTCACGTTGCAATGCGTGGACTCCCATCTTTGCACAGTCGCCGATAAGTTTGGCTAAATCCTTGCTCTCATTGGGTTTCAATTTCAAGATATCTTCGCTGATATACTCGTCCATACAGTCGTAGCCACGGACATCGCGTAGAGCAGTGTACATGTCAGCCTGGCTCTTACATTTATCCCAATCCTGATCCCACTGCTTGGCCAACGCCATTCCCACGTACATCATCCAGCCTATAGAGACTGTGGCGTAACCTTCGAATTCGCGAACTCCGTCGGGAATATAAGATGTGCAGATTTGCTTCCATACGCTTTCGAAGTCAGTGACGTCTGGCTCCATTGCGTCGACTTCCTTTTTGCTCTGAAGAAACTGGTATAGCTGGTTGTGTAGAGCCTCTTCGTATTTATCGAGATATTGTTGATTTACTTCCATTTGAATATAATTACGAAAACGATAACGAAAACGAATAATCGTCGATGTGTTTTCGTCATCGTTTTCGTTTTCGTTTAATACAAAAAGAGCGTGAGCCTTTCGGATCACGCTCTTTGTTATTGAATGATTAATTACTTGCCTAGAGCAGTGTAGTTAATCTTAAGTGCATTAGCATTACGAAGAGCCTGCTTAACGTCAGTAACGATACCCATCTTAGTATCCTTATCGACCTTCATAGAAACGACCATTTGACCCTGGTCTTCCTCATTCATAGCAGCACGCTTATCGATAATATAGCTCTGCACTTTGTCTGCGTCCTTTACGAACTCATCGTCCAATTGGATGCAAGACTCAGTACCTACATATTTAACCCATTCTTTCTTAGGCTGACCAATGTATACGTACTTAACCAAACTTTTTTTCTCAAGCTTAGTAAGCTGAGTGGCGTTTGGAAGGTTGATGTTAACTTTATAAGTTACCTCCTTCATTGAAGTGGCTGTCATAAAGAAGAACAACAACATAAATACGATATCGGGCAATGAAGATGTACTAAGTCCTGGCAGTGCACGACCTCCGTCTTTTCTAAATTTTGCCATAATTAGTTACCTCCATAATTTTTTGGTTCTGCCTCAGAAATCTTCTGAGGATAAATCTTCTGTACCTCTTTCTGCTCATCTTCAGAAAGGTCGGCGAACTTCTTGCCTCTCTTCTGCATAGAGAAATCATCACGGATTTCATCGTAAGCAGCTACAAGGGCATTCTGTACCTCGATGTAAGCCTGATACTGAGTACCACGGTCATTCTGCAAAGAGATCACGTGCTTCTTAGTATACATTACATTTCCGAAACTTCCGAATGAGCCAACCTCCTTTTCAGGAAGCTCTTCTGAGTTCGATGGATTCAAAATGAATTCCTTAGCTTTTTCTTTCAGTTTGCTAACCTCAAGCACCTCACCGTTAACCATCAAGTCGTTGTTACTGTTGACAAGAATCTGAAGCACATTACGCTTGTTCATCTCAACATCATCCTGCTGCTGGTCTGCTGGTACAGGTGGGGGAAGACGACGTGCCAAACCTTTGTCTGTTGACATAGATGTTGTCACAAGAAAGAAAACAAGCAGCAAGAACGCAATATCCGCCATTGAACTGGCATTAAGCTCACCTACTGATCTTTTCTTTTTTCCCATCGTACAAACTTACTTTACTTTGTTGATAGACTTTGCGATTGTAACGTTGAACAATGCTGCAAGAGCTGCCAATACGAACAATGTGTAGATAGAATACAAACACATGTCAGCAAGCTTCAAACTACCTGCTACGTTCTCGTTACCGTCATAGTTTGGCATGTTAAGTGGTGTGCCATCACCAATTGCGTATGTGATTCCGCAAAGCAATGAAAGAGCAACGATCATAGCTACTGAAGTGTATGCTGATCTCTTGTCGTTCTTCAACTTGAAAACGAAAGAGTAACATGCAGAAGCAACTGTTGCAAATACTGCTAAGCCTAAGAATGCATATACGACGTACAAAACTCCATCTGTACCGTTTGGAGCGTCGAATGTCTCGCCACTGAATACTGCATCCTCACTACCTCCTACGCAGAAATATACGCAGGCTACGGCAGCGATGGCTACAAGAACCGCCAAGACAATCGATGAAATCTTTTCTGAATTCATATCTTTATTGTCTTAGTTTGATTATGCCTCGATTGATGGTGTGTTTGACTCAGCTGATGCTGAAGAGTAAGAACCGAAGCTCTTGTTTCTCTCCTCGTAAGCAACTACTGCGTCGATCAAGCTGATAGATGCATCCTCCATCTCTGAAGTTAGAGCCTCGATACGAGTCAAGATAAAGTTCATGAACACCTGAAGAACCATGGCAACGATCAAACCGACCAATGTTGTCAAAAGGGCAACCTTGATACCACCTGCAACGACTGTTGCTGAGATATCACCTGCAGCCTGAATTCTATCGAATGCCTCGATCATACCGATGATTGTTCCCAAGAATCCTAGTGATGGAGCCAATGCTACACAAAGAGAAATCCATGTAACGTTCTTCTCCAATAGACCCATCTGTACACCACCGTAAGATACTACTGACTTCTCTACTACATCAGCACCCTTGTCGATACGGCAAAGACCCTGGTAGAAGATAGATGCGATAGGACCTCTTGTGTTACGACATACTGTCTTTGCTCCCTCTACATCACCATTGTTAAGTGCACCCTCAACTGAAGCAAGAAGCTTCTTTGAGTCAATTGATGACAATGACAAATAGATGATACGCTCAATACTCAAAGCCAAACCTAAGATAAGAGCGATACATACGATGAACATGAAGAATGCACCACCCTCGATGAACTTCTGCTTGATCACCTTGTGGAATGCCTGCTCCTCTTCTACTGCTGGAGCTGCCTGCTGTGCTGCTGGTGCTGCTGCAGCTGGAGCTGCCTGAACTGGTGCTGCTGCAGGAGTCTCCTCTGCAACCTGCTCTGTAGACTCTTCTGTAGCCTCATCCTGAGCGAAACATACTGAAGCAGAACCGAAAATCATTGCTCCAGTCATTGCGATAATTGCAAATAATTTTTTCATTTGTCTTCTGAAATTTTTTGTTATTTTTTTATTATTTATTTTTTCTTTTTAGTCCATTTTTTTCGATTTTGCTTACCTAATATCCACAAAATCGGGTGCAATTTATAAAAAAAACATAGTTTGACCACGAATTTTAACGAATATTTACATTATAAGTGTTGTAAAATCTTCTTTTCTTGCCTTTTTACCCTTTTCGTGGCTGATTAGATGAGAAAAAATAGAGCTTAATCTTTCGACAACAACACTACTGCGTGAGCTGCGATTCCTTCTTTTTTTCCAACGAATCCAAGCTTCTCTGTAGTGGTGGCTTTAACACTCGCGTCTTCTTCATCAATACCTAATATCGACGCGATTGTCTTCTGCATATCGTCGATGTATGGCTTCATCTTTGGCTCTTGTGCACAAATGATGGAATCGACATTCTCGATTTTATATCCTTTCGACGCTACAAGCTCTGCTGTCTTCTTCAACAATATTTTGCTGTCGATGTTCTTGAACGCAGCATCGTTGTCTGGAAAATGTGTGCCGATGTCTTTCAAATGTGCGGCTCCTAACATTGCGTCGCAGATGGCGTGAAGAAGCACATCGGCGTCGGAATGTCCTAACAATCCTCTTGTGTGGGGAATCTTGATTCCTCCAATCCATAATTCTCTGTCATCGGCAAACTGATGTACGTCGTAGCCGATTCCAACTTTCATTTTCATAGCTGTATCTTTTCGTTTTCGTCTTCGTTTTCGTCTTCGTTTTCGTCTTCGTCTTCGTCTTCGTCTTCGTCTTCGTTTTCGTTTTCGTCTTCGTTTTCGTTTTCGTCTGCTGCGTTAGAACTGGAAGTAGATGAACTTCTGTAGGTCTGCAGTCATAAACTGGTATACTACAAAAACAATTATACATGTAGTCACTACCATCACTCCAAGCGGTTGTAAAGCAAACCACAGTCTGTATCTTCTCTTGAATCTTTCTGGCAACCAGTGAATGATCATTCCTAGTACAAATAAGATGACAATGTTCTTATATGCGTCGGCCATGGTTGGAATTAATGAAAAATCCCACTTGCCTCCGATCTGGTTAACCATGTTCTTGGCTGTATCCCATGCCACCTGATTAGCTTCTGCTGGATCAAGGTTGGATCCTGAACGGAAGAATAGTCGTGTGAATGTGATGAACACGAATGTCTGCAATACTGCCCATGAATATTCCAATGCTTTGAATTTCCACTGACCTCCACAAAGGTTGTAGACCATGCGGATGAATGTGCCGACAAAGATTGTTCCGATCCAAACGAATCCCATTCTGAATACCGGCAGATCATATAGGAAGACAAGAACTCCGAATATTAGAGTCACTATCATGACTGCCAATGTCTTCTTGTAGACGTTTCTCTTCTTCCAGAAATTGTAGACAAGCATTCCGACTCCATTCAATCCACCCCAAATCATGAAGTTCCAGCTGGCTCCATGCCAGATTCCTCCAAGCAACATCGTATTCAAACGGTTCAAATTTGAAGTGATCTCTTTTTTGTTGTCTGGAGATACGTATGCTCTAATTGTAAAATAGGCTGTGATTCCACCCAAAATGATAGCAATCCAAAAACTTCCACTCAATATCACACCGATAGCGGCAATAGTGAAAATCACAGCGTATGTTCCGAATGATGCGTTTCTGTTTCCTCCAAGTGGAATGTATAGATAATCCTGAAGCCACTTTGAAAGTGAGATGTGCCAACGCTTCCAGAAGTTTCCTGCATTAGGTGCTTTGTATGGAGAGTTGAAGTTTTGTGGCAAATAGAAGCCCATCAACATTGCAACTCCAATGGCGATATCTGTGTATCCACTGAAGTCGGCATATACCTGTAGTGAGTATGCGAACAATGCGAATAGATTTTCAGGTCCACTATACATTGTCGGGTTCTCAAATACACGGTCGACGAAATTGACTGCGATGTAGTCACTTAATATGATTTTCTTTGCCAAACCGTTCAATATCCAGAACACTGCGATTCCAAACTGACGTCTGCCAAGGAAGAATGGCGTGTAGAGCTGTGGAATGAATGTGTTGGCACGTACAATTGGTCCAGCCACAAGCTGTGGAAAGAATGTCAAATAGAAACCGAAGTCGAAGACGTTACGTACTGGCTCAATTCTTTTTCTGTAGATATCCATTAAGTAGCTGATGCTCTGGAATGTGAAGAAGGAGATACCAACAGGTAATAGGATATGCTCAGTGTCGAACATGTTTGATCCTGCTATATCATTTCCAAAAGATGCGAAAAAGTCAACCACACGGAACGATGTGCCAAGCAAATTGTTGGTCATGTCCACCAAGAAATATGCATATTTGAAATAGCATAGTGTAGCGAGGTTGATTATCAAACCGAAGATAAGGTGGAGATTCTTTTCTGTCTGGTTCTTGCAACTATTGATAATCATACCACCTAGATAATTGAATATGGTGGCAAATATAAGAATCAGTGTGAAGATTCCGCTTGTCTTATAATAGAAGAAGACGCTGACAAAAAACAGAAAGGTATTTCTTAACAACACCTTGCTGCGTCCGATTACTGCAAATACAGCGAAGACAATCGTGAAGAAAGCCCAAAAGTAGAATTGTGTGAATAGTAGTGGACTTCCCTCGTCGAATGCGAATATATCTTTGAGAAACTCTAATATCGTACTGAACATTTTTACTTATAATTTAAATAGCTTTGAATCAATGCGTTGTAGAATAGATCTCCAAGTAGCATGTAACCTTTTGGAGTGAAGTGGATCTTGTCTTTGCGGGCTAATCCTGCATTCTCCCACTGCTTCATTGATTTCAAACCTCCCATTATTGCAAACTGGTCCCATACGGCACCATTATATTTCTTAGCTAACTCAAAGAAAACCTCCTCTACAATCTGTCCGTTTGTGTTGACGCTGTACTGTCCTTTTGTACGACGGTATGAGTCGTTGTTAGTGATGAAGATGAAAGCACAGTTTGGAGAAATCTCCTGTATTTTTTCAATCAACTTGCTGTAATTCTCCAAGAATTTAGCTCCGCTGAAATTTTTAGGTACTGCGTCATTGATTCCGATTCCGAAAATCACCAAGTCTGGGCGGACAAGTGGAAGCTCCTTCTGGAATTTCTCACACTTAAGCCAACTCATAACGCTTGCTCCATTGATGCCGACGGAATTGTAAGTGATTCCGTTGCTGTTGTTCTCTGCCAAGATTCCTGACAATGTGAATGGATGGAACACTGAATCTGTCTGCTCGAATGCGATTGTGAAGGAATCAATAGGATTCTCAAATGAGAATTCATACACGTCATCCAACACATTATATATACTGTAGATTTTTGAACCGTCGGCTGGATTGATGATTACAGGATATGAATATGCACTGTCGGAATATCCGATCAATTTCAAATCAGTACATTCCCAACGAGTCGTTGCGTCTCTGTTAAGATTGATGTTCATCGTAGCGTCTGATGAGTTTGTCTGTACTGCAATACCCATCAATCCAAGTTCAATATTATCATGACGTTTCAAGATTCGGCTTGAAACCCACTTTCCTGTGTATGTCACATTGTAGTTAGGCGGATTATTTGTACCTGCGATCTTGAATGGGAATACCAATCCACGTGAACTCTTGAAATCCAAGTTCAACGAGTCCAAATTACGACGGATACGGTTGGAGAACACGTCTGCCTGGACGTGACTGCCTCCGATATGTAGAATGTTGACTTTTCCTTCACGGCAAAGTACAATGCTGTCGAGTTTCTCGTAGAAGTTACACATTGTACCTGTGTCGCCAGGAAATTCCAACTTGTTTTTATTATACTGGATAAAATCGTAGTTTCTTGGTATCTGTTTGAAGAATCCCTGGGCCGACGCGAATGTGGCGCCAAGCAACGTCAACAATAGTATAATTGATTTAATAACCTTCATATTTGTCCTCTTTATGCTTATCTTTTTGATATTGAATCTGCAAATGTCTTATCTACAGGAATTTTAGCAGACATTTCCTTTATTTTCTTTTTTCTGTTTTTAGACTGCTCTTTCTTTTTTCTGTCAAGAGATGATTTAAAACTTGAGTAATTGTCGTATACATTCAAACTTTCCAAGAATAGGTGTGCGATTCTCTCTGCACCTTTTCTAGAGAAATGGATATAGTCGCTTGCTGCAAGAGCTGGTTTGTTTGATACCCAGCTGATTATAGAGTTCTTTCCTCCCATCACACCGTACATGTTCCAGAATGCCACACCATTGTCTTTTGCCACACGTTGCATCAAATCCACTGTTTTTTCCAAATTACGGTATGTCTGAAGCTTGCCATCTACGGTTTCTGCCATGTCGGCAGGTCCGATTAGGATAATTTTTGCCTTAGGTAGCTGCTGCTTCACAAATTTGATCTGAGCATCCATTGAACTGTAGTAGCCATCGATTTTCTTTTCAGTATTCATATATGGAGTGGCATTTCCTCCAAACTCCATGATGACTAGACGAGTGTTAAGTGCATCATGCATGTATTTGAACGACTTCGCGTCGATACGAGTGAAGAATGTTCCTGAACTTCCACGCAATCCGATATTTGTAACAGCAACACCTTTGTCTCCAGTCAAACAGAATCCATATAGCTCAGCATCTCCGTCTAGCTTGACATTGAAAGTGGAAATTCCGTTTGGAAGATTCCATTCCATCATACCATACTTTTTGCCTGCTTCATCTTCAGCCTCGTAAGTGAGCTCTCCTGCGGTTAAAGTGGCTTTCAATCCTCTTTTGCGAGTAGAGTAGAACAAACGTATTTTGTTGAATGCCTTATGTTTAGTGGCTAAACTTTTGATAGTGATTGTCGTTTTTCCATTAAGCTCAGATAGCTGGCCCAAAGCACCATAGCGTTTATGATCCGTCTTTTGGACAAGTGTGCCGTCGACCAAATAACGGCTGATACTATCTGTGACAGTCTCAAGAACAGTTATAGACGGGATCATCTGCAATGTAGGAATTATACCAAGGCCTTCACCACCAAACTTATCCTGCAATCCATAACGTATTGAGCTTGTGATACGGTCACCCTCAATCTGAGAGTCTCCATAGTGAGCAATATGTACAATGCCTTTGCGAGCTTGACTACGAAGTGTAGCAATCAAGTCTGTTATATATGAAACATCCGAAGAATCAGGAAGATAGAATCTTGATGGATTCTCTGTGAAGAATGTATTGTAGAAATTGATAGTGTCTGCAAGAAGTAGAGAGTCGCGCACACGCATTGAATCTGCCGCCTGCATAAGTTTACGGCGTGCTTCAATCACAGAGTCTGGCAACTGTTGGATTTTCATACTGTTCTCACGGTCTGCTAAAAGACCATCAATTGAAATTCTTGATTTTTCTGAAGGAGTAAGCACTTCAGAAATGGATGGAAAGCGAAGTGTTATGCCTTTGCTTACATTAGTTGAATCATCTTCGCTAGATGAATCCAGTAAATGTATGCCTTCTTTGGGCATTATAAGACAGAACACTGCCAACACGGCAATGACTGCAACAAAAAACAATAATTCTATCTGTCGTCTCATTTATGCATGCATTAATAGTGCGAATTTAACATTTTTAAACGTTCATGTCAAATTTTGCGTATAGATTTTCAGAATAGTATGTTGTGGAAAATAAAGACGACATAAATATGCAATTTCAGATAGAGTAGGAATTGTAGAAAAACGATAAAATTTAAGGTAATTATATGCAGTTTTCCCAAAGAGAGGATTATTAAGGGCGGAACGCCCTAACCCACCCTAAAACGCGAGTCCGTAAGGACGAGCGTTATAAAATGATAGGTTGGAAAGGACAAATGAAATGAAGAATTTATATATTTGCAAAAAACGGAAATATGAAAGCCTTGTTACCATACCTGATTAAGTGTCCTGCTGAATTTCTTATGTCAATCTTTTTCATAGCATATTTATGTGTCGGTGAACCTTGGTCAGAAAACACGGAATCATGGCCTCCACCGACTAAAGATGCTGCTATGGTTATTGCTCTGCAATTTACAATGACTGTGAGAATAATTTTGTCTAAATTTTTCTCTTCAAAATATGGGATAATTGCATCATTATTAATAGGTTTTGCTGTGACAATTTTGTTTTGTTTGCATCCAATTGTCAATTATAGTTTAGTTTTTTTTAGTTATTTGTTTTGTGTCATCTTCTGTATCTTTACATTTCAAGGGAATTGGGAAGAGAGAATATTTAAGATTCTATTTTTAGTATTCTTAACAACAGTATTCGTATTTGTAATTCATTTCATTGTTGACGTAGTATTAGAAATACAGCATGAATGTCTTGGCCCAGAAGACGCATTGATTTCTGATGCTTATGCGTTAGTTGGAGGAACTATTGTTTTTGTACTTTGTCGTGATGCTGTTGATGATTCTATTAGATTTGAAAGTGAAGATTCAAAAAGGGAAAAGTAATTTATATACGTGTTGTCCAAACTCGCTTTTTTATTATACGCTCGCCCTCTGGGCTCGCGTTGGAGAGTGGGGTTAGGGCGTTCCGTCTATGGCTTCGTACTTTGTAAATACTGATACTTTTAGATGATCATTTTCGTTTTCTTGTTTGATAAATGAAAAAGGGAATGTGCCAATCGACACATCCCCAATTCTTAATTTTACACTCTTAATTCATCATTTAGAAGTGAGCACTTAGCATCAACTCGTGAGTGTTTGATGGAAGGTTGTTGTATTTTCCTACGTTGAATGTGTAAGCATAGCCGACGCGGAAATTCTTGATGTCGATACCTAGATCGATGGCAAGCAGTGATAGGTCTGCGAATTTGCCAAGGTCTGGTTTCCAAGTTGCTCCTCCCCAGAACATTTTATTAATAAACAACATTGCTCCAAGCTCTCCTTCATTCACCTGGTTCTGGTGAATGTATGAAACCATTGGTGCCAAATCAAGTGCATCTCCAAGAGGGAACAAACAACGTGCGTATGCGTAGATGTGTCGTCCTCTCATGAATGTTGTTGGCTCTGATTTCAAAAGGTGAGTGGCAGAAACACCAATCATCCATCTCTTAGATGTCAACTCAAGTCCGAAATTGAAATCTGGAGAAATCTCGTTTGTCTTGTCTTTTACATAAGATGAAAAATCTGGCTCCTCATCTCTCATTGTGTTGACGTAAGGATCGTAGCTGCCGACGTTGATACCAGCAGACAATCCCATTGAAAGAATGTAGTTTTCATTCAAATCAAGATGGTAAGCGTATACGGCCTGCACATTAGTCATGCTGTTGCCAATACCTTGATTGTCGTAGTTGGTAGTAAGACCGATGCTAGAACGAAGCGGCTCGTTGTAGTATGCAACGTTCAACAATGCTGTTCTAGGCGAGTTTTCCACGCCTGCCCACTGCATTCTGCCAAGTAGGAAAGCATCAACATGCTCCATGTTACCTGTTCCTGCAGGGTTGATGTTCATACGAGAAAAAATCTGCTGCGACACCATTAGGTCCTGCTGTGCGTATGCGTTTGCTCCACTGATCAACGCAAACAGCACCGTCAACAATTTTATATATATATTCCTTTTCATTGTTTCTTAATTATGCATTGGTTTTACTCCATTTTCAAAATCTCCACACGACGGTTCTTCTGGTGCTGATCCTCTGTCTGTGCGTGGCGGATCACTGGACGGTCTTCTCCAAGACCCATCACGAACATTCTTGAACGAGATATTCCTCTCTGAGCAAGAAGACTTTCGATTTTCTTAGCACGTTTCAAACTCAATGCGTTGTTGTATTCGCGTGATCCTCTCTCGTCTGTGTGGCCGATTATAAGGAATGAATTGCCAGGGTAGAAGTTGATGAAGTCGACGATACACTGGATGTCCTTCTCGTAATCTTTGTTATTCAATACATCTGTGTCGTAGTCGAAGTAGAAGATTCGCTTGTCAACACCTGCAACGACGTGCTTTGATGCCATCACCATTGCATCTTGATTGTCTTGGAATACTTCTGACAACTCTTTTGCAGAAAGTGGATACTTAGTTGAGTCGGAATCATATGCTAGAGCCTCAAGAATCTTAGCATTTTCTGTTGGTTCATCTACATAATCATCATCGTAATTAAATTCTTTCTCCGTCTGTGACTCTGTGCCAAGTTTTCCGTATCTCTCGTCTACTGCCATCAATGTCTCTGGCACAACTGGCTCAACAGTTTTGACTGGTTCTGGTACAACCGCCACCAATGTATCTGCAACTGGAGTTGGAGTAGGGTCCACCTCAACTTTTGCAATCTCTGGTGTGTTTCTATTCACAAATGCCTGCATCAATTCTGGTGCCTGCGTTGTGTTAGTCTTTGAAATATACACGTTGTAATTGCCCTTGTCTGTTGGAGCTTCTGAGTTTTTCCTGTTGGAACAGAATGTGATCTGCCCATCTTTACGGATGTATGGGAAATCTTCGTCGCCATCAGAATTGACACTCTTTCCAAGTTTTCTTGGCTGAGTGAAAGTCCCATTAGTCTTGATGTCTGATGAATAGATATCTCTACCTTTAGAACCTTTCAAGTTTGCTGAGAAGAATAGTTGTTTTCCGTTTTTAGAAATAGTCGGATTGCTCACACGGATTGTGTCTTCTGGCTTGTAGTGCCAGCTTGCATACACAAGAGCAGAGTGATCGTATTTCTCACGCTTCATCACTGTTCCTGGAATATCTGCAGGCTCTGTAGACTCAATCTTGCCTTTCTTGACTTTAGCAACATACATCTTGCCATTTTTTGTGTAGTAGTATGTCTCTTTGCCGTCAAAAGCAATCTGTCCTTCAGCTTTTAGTGAAGTTAGCTCATCATCGTACTTGTAGTCATACACTTTGCCTAGGTTGTCTGTCTTTGCAACAAACAAACTGTCGGAACGTTTGATGACGATCGTTGTGTCGTTAAGATGTGAGACGGCTTGAAATCCATCCACATTTACGAATTTATCTATGAAGTTGCATTCCAAACTCTCCAATGCATTTGCCATGAAACATGGTGCGGAAAGCAGAATGGCTGATATTAGTTTTTTCATTTCCGTTTTTCCTTAATCTTATTTTCTATACAATTGGATAGTTCCTTTCTTCTCTGTTCCGTCTCTTAGAGTCAAAACATAGATGTAGACACCGGCGTCGGCGATTTCTCCTTTATACTTTCCATTCCAACCGTTGTCTGATGAGCAGATCACATCTCCGAATCTGTTGTAGATAACAACTGGATAGCCTGGCATGAAATCGTCATTTGCACCGTTCTTCTCATGAGGAGTGAAGACGGTAGGGATCTCAATCTTATCCTTGATTGCCTCGCCTTCTTTCTTGTCGTAGTGCAGGAAGATGATGTTTGTAACGTTGTCTGGATTAATCTCTGCTGTTCCATCAATAATCTTCAACAACTCTAATGCATCATCTGCTGCGATTGCACGGAATAGATATGTGCCATTGTGCATGTATTTGTCAGCGTCAACAGTAATTGTTGTTTCTGGAGTAGTCTCAAATGCAAGTGTCCAGTTGACACCATCTGTACTTGTCTGGTATGCGTAATACTGGTACTTGTTGATTGATGGAGTCACAACTAAGTCGAATGCATAGTCGTCAAGCCACATTTCTGTTGTTCCATCACCGAATGCCAATGTGTATGATTTTACACACTCTTCTTCTCCGATGTTGATAGCAACTGTTGCTGATACTCCGCTCTCATCTTTAGCCTTAGCAGTTAGGTTGACAACTCCGCTTAGACCAATCTTGTTTGCTGTCAAAGTACCGTCGCTTGTAATATTTGCGATAACATTGTTGTCAATAGACCATTCAATGCTCTTTTGAGTTGCGTTGTCTGGAGTGATAATCGCACGGAATTTTGTTGACTCTCCTGGCTTCAAGCACTCCTCGCCACCTACAAGAGCGATTGTCTTAACAAGTACCGGACGATCCACATAGATTACGATTTCCTCGTCTTTTGTAATCTTGTAGCTAGCAGAGATTCCTTCTCCGTAGTATAGAGTGTAAGAGTAGTTGCCTGCCTCACTTTGGAACTTGAATTCTCCTTCTTCGTTAGAAATTCCACTGTTGTAGAACTCATTGCCTTTCTTGATGTCGAATTTCAAGTTTGGTACTGGAGTATGATCATCACTGTAAAGCACAGTGAACTTCACGTTGAACATCTCGACATTAGATAGAATAGTGAACTTAAGATCGTAGTCGTTCACCTCAAAATCTCTCACGATGTCCAAGATTCTGATCTGGTAACGGCCTGGAACCAAGTGGTCGCGGACAATACCTGTAGCGTCAGACATAAGTTTAGAGTGTGAGTTTCCGTCGTAATCCAAGTTGAATTCATCCAAAGTGCCATCCTCATTATATTTGAAGATCTGTGCGAACACACCCTGTACGTTAGCTCCCTTAGCGTCCTTGATCTGAATCTCAACTGTTCTCTTGACTGGCACAACAATATAGATAGTTGTATCGTTGTTTGATGTCGTATTCAATACAAAGTTGTGATCCATCTGACCATCAAATTCATAATCGTCAATGTAGTAGTTTGCTCTGAATGTATCGCAAGGCAACTCCATTGGCTTGTCAAATACATATGCTCTACCTATATCCTCATAGTTATCGTACAATGTAGATGAAAGGTAAGAGTATTGTTGATCTGAGTCATCACGGTAGAATGTAAGTGTTGTCACGTTAGGGTAGACAATCTCACCGTCGTGCAAGAATTTGAAATATACCTTGCGTGTGTGCTCTGGATCAGGAAGGAAGAAATATAGAGCTGTATCTTTCTTCAACTCAAAACTAACTGTTTGTTCCAATGCAATGACTGAATATTCACCTAGAGGCAAAACCAATTGCAGGTGTCCTGTCTCGTCTGTGCGACGGTTGTTCTTATATTTGTCGATGTATGACACACTGTATGAACCTGTTGCTGGAGTTGAGTCCTTATGTATGATGTATACATCTAAGTTCAACTTTTCTTCAAAAGTGATCTTGACAGTATCGACTGTTTTGTCTGGACTTGTAGTGAAGTTTCCTGAACCAGATGTCACTTTGTATTCGTCAATCTGGAAAGAGTAGTAATATTTACCAGTGATTGTGACTGCTGGCTCTGAGAATTTCAAAAGTCCAGTAGAATCTTCAGTTGGTTTCAAAGAAACGTAAGTTAGATAGCGTCCACCTTCAACTTTTCTTATGTCAATCTTGCTGATTGTCTGAGGAAATACCTCTTCCCCTTTGTAGAAGAACTGGAAGTATATTCTCTGTGAAGTAGTATCTTCTTCTACTGGAGTAGAACAGAATTCTATAGTAGTATCTTTGTTGACGACGATTCCTTTCTTAGTTTCAGATGGAATACTTACGTCATATGTTCCCGCGTTAACTCTGAAAGTAGCATTTCCTTGTTCGTTTGTAGTAGAGAACTGGCTGTTTCCAGATCCCGGCATAGAATATCTACATGCCAAGTTGGCAATTGGAAGCATTGTAGAGTCGCAGTCAATGACGTGAAGGGTAAGGTTGTATGTTGGCTTCTCAACGTCAGGTGTGATGATTGGAATTTCTTCTTCTTCATCATCTTCTTTCTCTGGAATAATGATATCTACGATGTTGTTTTTCTCTGAACTTTTCTGAGTCACATAGAAAGTTCCTGTAAGTGTACCGTATTCTCTTGTACTTACTGAATATTGATATTCGCCTACTGGACATGAAATCTTACCGTCTGTCATCTGGTACTCAACATATCCGTTAGACTGAGTGTCTCCATGGGCAAGTACGATACCGAAATCGCGGAAAACTCCGTTCTGCGACTGACGAACTGTCACGTCTCTTGCGTTTAGAGTGATTGGAGATCCATTCTTGACAAATCTGAATGAAGTCGTATACGTCACTAGTTTGGATGAAACTGAAACCTCTGTATTGATATCCTTGTCGTCAACTACGATGTTGTGTTCTCCATCCGCTGCAACGTAAGTATAGTTTCCTTCTGGCACTACGAATAGGGCCTTTCCGTCGGCTCCAGAAGTTTTCTGGGCGACAAGTGTACGAGTGCCATCTGCTTCTCTTTTATAAAGAGTTACGAAATTGCCGCTTGCCGGTTTGCCATTTTCATCTTTGAAATTTACTGCTACGCGACGGAAGTCAATATCAATCCATGTTGGAAGACCAGATTTGATAGTGAATTTTCCTGTGTTATAGTCTCCATAATAGAAACTATAAGTATAGTCTCCGACAGGAATACTGTTGTCAATAACACGACCTTCAGAATCCGTTCTGTACGTTTTGGTAGTACCTTCTGAATCCGTGATCCTTACGTTATAACCCGACAAAGGTGTGTTAAGAGTGTCGGAAATCTCAATAGTCAGCACTCCTTGTGAGAATACCGAAGGGAGCATGCTTGAAAGCATTATCCAAACAAACCCCAGTTTCATCAATAGTGATTTCATATTGTTGTTATATTTTTTTATTCGTAGTAAAAGGGCAATTTTTTTCGCCTAATTAATAATTTGCAAAAATAGTCATATTAATTGTGTTTTTTCTGTAAGATTCGTTCATAATTGTGACATTTATCTGTTTTTTAAGGTTTATTATGAATTTTAGTTGCAACCTCCTTGTGTGATAAACAAAAAAAGCGACGTGAATTTACGCCGCTTTCCAATTTAAATATGACATTTTTATAGTTTATAGTATGACATTAAATATCCAACCGAGCATCATTATCATCAATGCGACGGTGCCGAAGAAGATTCCAATCAGTTTCCATGTCATTACTTTTTTCAGCATCGTTGCCTCTGGAAGTGATAGCCCGACGACGCTCATCATAAACGACAGTGCTGTGCCGAGTGGTATGCCTTTTGCCACAAACACTTGTATCACTGGCACGATTCCTGCCGCATTGGAGTACATCGGTATTGCTATTATAACGCTTGCTGGCACTCCGAAGATTCCTGCCTTCTGCATAAACTCCGTAAAGAATCCTTCTGGCACATAACCATGGATTCCGGCTCCGATTGCAATTCCTATGATGACGTAGAGCAATACTCCTTTGACAATTCCCAACGCATCTTTTATTATTCCTGGTAGACGTTGCATAAATGTCAAATGGTTGCTTTCATACGCATCGTCTGCCTCCATCTGCATTTTTTGCATCTGAATAATCCAAGGTGAAAGGTAACGCTCAAGACTCATCTTCCCAAGAAGGATTCCTCCAATCATTCCTAATAATATTCCGCATCCAACGTAGATGGCTGTGACCTTCACACCGAATGTTCCGAGAAACATCGCTACTGCTACTTCGTTGACTAATGGTGACGTGATGAGAAATGCGAAGGTGACGCCAAGTGGTATGCCTCCTTTCACAAAGCCGATAAACAACGGTATCGATGAACATGAACAGAATGGTGTGATGGCTCCGAAGATGCTTGCCAATAGGTATTGGAATCCGTACATCTTGTGTGTGCTCAGATAATTGCGTAGTCGCTCAATAGGAAAATATGCGTTGATTATTCCCATGACGACGCTGATTCCAAACAGCAATATGATGATCTTGATTGAATCGTAGACGAAGAAATTGATGGATTCTCCCAGCCTCGACGTCGCATCAAGTCCGATTATATCGTATATTAACCAATCCGCAAATTGTTGTATCATATCATATTTTTTTTAAGAAAACCAATGTTTTGTATTGTTTGCAATTCTTACGAGACAGAGCATTACTGGCACTTCGACCAACACACCAACAACTGTAGCAAGTGTTGCTCCCGATTTGAGTCCGAAGAGTGAGACAGCCACAGCTACTGCGAGTTCGAAGAAATTGCTTGCACCAATCATTCCGGCTGGAGATGCTACGTTGTGAGGCAGTTTCCACGCCTTTGCCCATCCGTAGGCAACACCAAAGATGAAGAAGGTTTGCAGAATGAGAGGCACGGCAATCAGTACGATATGCAAAGGGTTTTGCTGGATAGTGTCGCCTTGAAAGGAGAACAGAAGAATGAGAGTGAGAAGTAATCCGCAAGGAGTGACATTGTCGAACTTGTGAACAAAGATTTCCTCAAAGTACTCTTTGCTCTGTCTGCTTATGATTATTAAGCGTGTGGCGATAGCAGCAACGAGTGGAATGACAACGAAAAGCAGTACCGATAGCATCAGCGTATCCCAAGGAATGGTGATGCCACTGATTCCTAACAACAACGCAACAATCGGTGAGAATGCGACAAGGATGATGAGATCGTTTACGGCAACTTGCACTAATGTGTATGCCGCGTCGCCTTTTGTGAGGTGGCTCCACACGAATACCATAGCGGTACATGGTGCTACTCCGAGTAGCACGGCTCCTGCAAGGTAGTCGTCTGCAAGTTCCTGACTGAGAAAACTTCCAAACACATGGTTGAAGAATACCCATGCGATGCCGAACATGGAGAATGGCTTTATTAGCCAGTTTGTCACACAAGTTACTATTAGTGCTTTGGGTTGTCTGCCCACATTTTTTACACTATTGAAGTCGACCTTCAGCATCATTGGGTAAATCATCACCCAGATAAGAATGGAGATGGGAATAGATACATGTGCAAATTCCCATTGCCCTAATGCCTGAGGAATGGATGGAATAAACTTTCCCACAAGAATGCCGATGACAATGCAAATCATCACCCAGAGCGTGAGATATTTTTCGAATGTTTTCATGCCCTTTTCTAATTGATTAGTCGCAACAACAGCAACATTTTGGCAGTTGCTGACCTTTGATTTCTTCAATATAAAATTTCTGCATCTCTCTTTTGATCTCGTCTCTTACACGTCGGAATTCACTCAACATCTCTTCTTCTGTGCCTTTGAACTCATCTGGATCGTCGAATCCGATATGTAGCCTTTTGCCGACTTTCCCAATGAAGAACGGACAGTTTTCGTTGGCTCCTCCACACACGGTGATCACGTAATCCCACGTATGACCAAGATATTGCTCGACATGCTTGGGATAATGTTTGCTGATGTCGATGCCAATCTCTGCCATCACCTTGATTCCTAGTGGATGAACCTCCGATGCTGGTTTTATTCCAGCTGAATGGACGTCAAGTTGAGAGTCGATGCTTTTTAATATTCCGTGTGCCATCTGGCTTCTGCAACGATTGCCTGTACAAAGAACTAATATGCGTTTCATAGAATTATGCGATAAAGAATGTGTAACAATAATTTAATCCGACTATGATGAACAATATCGCCACTATGCGGTTGAACCATTTCTGGAAAAGAGTGATCTTTCCTAAAAATGTGCCTATCGACTTGACACTGTAGGCAAGAATCCATGAAATGATCAACACTGGCAACGCTGTGGCAATGGCGTAAATGATAGGCAGAAGGTAACCTCCGCTTTCTGTCGCCGACATGGGAATGAGCATGCCGAAATATAAGATTCCACTCGACGGGCAGAATGCAAGGGCAAACAATAGTCCGAGGATGAACGCTCCGATTGGACCGCTCAATTTCTCAGACCAACTTCCTCCTTGGAATCCAAACCTGCCTCCCAAGTCGACATACTCGCCGACAATCATCAGCACTCCGATTATAATCAATGCCGGACCGATGATAAGTTCTCCCCATTCACTTATTGCTTGCTGCAAACTGAATGTGTCGGCTCCGATCCTGATTATATAAATGAGAGCGGCTCCGAGAATAGAGTAGGAGAGCGTGCGTCCTATTGTGTAAAGGACACCGCTCCACAACACTTTTTTGCGACTCTCGATGCCTTTTGAAATATAGCCAATTGCTGTGATGTTCATCGCCAACGGACATGGGCTCAATGCTGTAAGCAATCCAAGCAGAAATGCCGTGAATGCTGGCACTTGACTGTTGTCTAAAAGATTTTGTAGGAAATCCATAACATATTTCTATTTTAGACGCTCGCCCTTGCGGGCTCGCGATATAGGGTGGGTTAGGGCGTTCCGCCCTTAACAATCCTCATTTATTGATGCCAACTTTATTTGATAGTTGCCAAAACCTTCTCTTTGACAACTCTCTTAAACTCAGTGGCATTGCTTCTTGCGTTGGCGAAAGCAAAATTTGTCAGATTCTCCACAGTCTCATTCTTGCCAGGGTTAGCTACGAGAACCAAAGAAGAGAAAGTCACTTTGTACTTCTTTGCAATCTCTTTGCCCTCATCTGTAGATATGTCAACGACACTCATCTTCACGTTGTTGGCTGCCACCTGAGCTGCCAAGTCTTCTTCCATCAACGCTTTTGTCTCATTCTCAATCGCAACGCAAGTAGCACAACGTTGTTTGCCATGGAAATAGATGACCTCCACTTGCTCTGCGTTCGTGATAGGTGTTGATGAGACTTGCTCAGTTGTCGCATTGTTCTTGTTGCAACATGATTTTTTATTGCTGCAACATTGTGCGGTTGCCATGATGCTGATTCCAAGCATCAATATTGAAATTGTCTTTTTCATAAACGAATCTTATTTAGTCAACAATGCTTTTACCTCGTCGTAAGAAAGTTTTCCCTTTGCCGCTACCTTCTCATCAATCACCAATGCTGGCAACGACATCACGTTGTAAGCCATGATATTCATGATGTCCTCTTCTTTAACGACTTTTACATCCAATCCAAGATCAGCCACTACCTTTCCGACTGTCTCGTATAATGCTTTGCATCCTGCACAACCTGTGCCTAAAACTTTAATCTCTTTCATATCTTATGAATTTTATTGTTATTTGTAATTCGTAAAACTACGAACTTTATTTGCTAAATAAAAGGGATTGCATATAATCCCTGTTTTTGAAGACGCGAGAACAAGAAGACGCGAAATCTATGAAGACGCGAGATCTCGCGTCTCTACGGATTTCTATTGTTGGTCGCTACAACAATCGCCTCCCGTTTTGCAGACGCATTGTCCAAGGAATTCGCCGAACAATTCACGAGCCAGACGCCAGTTTTCCTTGTTGATACAGTATTTCACTTTTGGAGCTTCGATCTCACCTTGTATCAACCCTGCCTCTTTCAAAGCGGTAAGATGCTGGGAGACTGTTGCTTTGGCTATTGGCAACTCCTCGTTGATCTCACCGAAGTAGCAAGTCTCCTGTTTTGCCAGGAAATCACAAATAGCGATTCTTGCCGGGTGACCGAGAGCCTTAGCAAATTTTGCTAATAATTCCTGCTTTATCGTGTAATCTGATGTTGCCATTATTTGTCTTGAATGTTTTATGTTCGCAAAATTACGAATAATGATTTGATATGCAAGAAAAATAACGATATTTTTTGTGTGGAATGTTCGTGAACGTATGATTTTCGTAAAATGAGTAGTAAGTTTTCATACTGCATTACTTGCTCTTATTTTATAAATCAAAAAAGAGGGTGTATCAAAACTCAATTTATAAAAAATCAAACTATCAAAATGTAAGTTGATTTTTAATTTCGCCAAAAATATAGTCGTTTCAGAGACTTAACTGTAATTTTTAAGTTCTGAAACGGCTTTATTCATATAAAAA
>JAZUGF010000022.1:0-4417 GCA_045641065.1 Paludibacteraceae bacterium
AGGTAAAAAACATCGTTTTTATGGCAACTACTTGTCGTTGTCATCTGCAAATTCACTTGTTTGACTTGTTGATTTTTGCAAAATTTCGCGTTGCTCATTTTGCAAAAATCAATCACACTGCAAACTTAGAGAAGGACGAGCGTCTAAAAATAAGTGTGTTTGGACAACTCGTATATAATTGCCTTTTATTTTTTATTTCTGCCTAAAGAGGGTCCCGAATATTTTTCCGTCGATTGGCTACCGTGGCCGATCAAAAAAATCTGAATGAGCCTTCCAAAATAGGAAAGTTTATTTTATCTTTGCACCAATGTTGATTAATAACAGTATAAAAAATGAATGACGAACCAAAATTTGACGTGATTTATTCAGAAGAAGTAAATCAATTTTTAAGTTCGCTTCCAGAAAAAGCGAGAGAAAAAATTATTTCTAATGTCAAAAAAAGCAGATTTGTAATAGACAAAGAGCTATTCAAAAAACTTAATGAAGATATTTGGGAGTTTAGAACAATTTACAACCAAATAAAATATAGGCTTCTTGCTTTTTGGGACAAGAAAAGAGGTAAAGTTGTGATTGTCACACATGGCTTTGTAAAAAAGACAAGCAAAGTATCTTCAAAGGAAATCCAAAAAGCAGAAGCAATCAGACTCGAATACTACAAACAAAATAAATAAGGGCTATGAAATTTTACACGGAAGAAGAAATTATCAACAAATACATTGGAGAAGAAGGCTCTCCTAAACGAGTTGCCTTTGACAAAGACATTGAAGACTTCCTTATTGGGGAAGCCATCAAGAAGACTCGTTTGAAACAGAATCTCACACAAAAACAGTTGGGGGAGTTGGTTGGAGTGAAGGAGGCTCAGATTTCCAAGATTGAGAGTGGGAAAAGCATCACCTGGAACACTATTGTGAAGGTGTTCAAGGCAATGGGAGCCAACTCCGGCACACTCGACCTCGGAGAAATGGGAAGAGTGGCGTTGTGGTAATCACTATTTCTAAGCAAAAAAGACGGGGGCATGTAAAGACGGGGACATGCCCCGTCTCTACTTATCGTCGGACAGCACGTACAGGATTGCCGACGTAACGGTTGGCTCTGCTCCAAGTCGCTGCGATATCGTAAGTGGTCATGGTGCTACCAAGATACTCGCGTTCCTCTACCAGTGTAGACGACCAATAGTTGCCATAAGAGCCAACACTTTTGATATCCGATCCGTCACGGTAGCCAGCGGCAGGCAAAAAGATAGCGTTGCCATTTGCACCTGTGAAGCCCATGCCACGTACACCATTAACTTCGATCCAGTCGAACGGACAATACTTTATCAACTCTTTGAAATCCTCATCCGTAGGCATTCGCCACTCACTACCCCAATTGGCAGTCGCAGCGTCGTCCTCTGGAAGAAGAACCGATAGTTTGTCTTTTGGCCCCCAATAACCATAATTGCCAAAGTTGTACTTTGTCAAGGAATCCAACTCCCCAGAACTACGTAGAGTCGCATATTTATAATTGCCCCATTTGTATGTATCTTTTGGCGACGTCTCACCCCATGCGAAATAGTTGCCAAATTCCTCTGGCTTCGTTGCGCCCACGTTGTATTTAGCCCATAGGTTTCCAGATGGAAGGCCTAGGTCGACGTATTCTCGGCCATTGCTGTCTTTTCCAGAAAGGTCGGTAAAATTGCCACTATTATCATCAACACCAGAGCCACCGTCAGTCTGTTCATTATCCTGACTCTTTGGCTCGTTCTCTTCATCATCTCCACAAGAGATAAAAGGCATCGTTGCTACCAATAGCGATGCTCCCAATAAATAGTTTATTCTCATAATTCAAATTCTTTTAAGAGATCATATAAATGCGTAAAAAGGCTCTCCCAACCTCCCTTAAAGGGAGGAGATGGCTCACTCATCTACCGTGGAACGGTTATTAAACCAGGCCATGGTTGGCAATCGTCGTATGACGATTGGCTACCGTGGCCGAATTTAAGGGAGATTTAGAGGGTCAGTAGAGATGCGATAATAACACGTCTCTACGACAATTATTCCATTTCCGACAGAATCAATTCAGGCGAGAATAAACAAAAAGCCATTGGATTTTGCCTAATGGCTTTTTGATGTTGGTGATGGATGCTAATTCTTTGCTCGTACCGCACGCACACAGTATCCCGGGCAGCGATAGGCGGTTTCACAACCTACATACAACAAATACCCATATTCATTTTTAAAGTACATACGTAGAGCACTTTCCTCCTTCTCTTGGCACGATGATGACCAGTAGAAGCTGTGGCCGCCAGTATAGTAGTTATCCGATCCATTAAAATAGCCAGTAGCGGGAATAAAAATGGAGTTGCCGTTAGTAGCGGTGAATTTTATTCCATTCCTTGCGTCGACCGTTGTCCAGCTATATTCACAATTTTCGATTAGTTCTTGCATCTCCTCGATCGTCGGCATCCTCCAGTTCTTGCCCCAATTGGCTGTCGCTGCATCGTCTTCCGCTTCCAACACCATCTTGTTGTCTACGGTGCCATATTTTTCTGAATGGACGTATTTGGTAAAAGTTTTGCCTTTGTCCTCTGTCCACTTGTATGTACTCCAGCTGTAGTCTTCCTTTGGCTTGGTCTCGCCCCATGCGAAATAGTCACCGTATTCTGATGGTTTGGTGGCACCCACGTTATAGGTTGCCCAAAGTGTGCCCGATGGAAGGCCAAGGTCGACGCAAGCCTCTTTATAAATAGCGTAAACAGACAAATCAGAGGTGATTGTATCAAATGAAGTGCTCCATCCGACAAACTCATAGCCAGTCCTTACTGGTGCCTGTACTTCTTTAGGATGTGCACCTTCATATACATTTTGAGCATTTATCAAAGTGCTGTCTGATGTGTAGAATTTCACACTATACACATTTCTTTCTTCTTTCTTTGCACACACTGCACGCACAGAGTGTCCGGAACCTCCCCCGCCGTAATCTATGTATACCTTTTCATCCCTGAAGTACAAGAATCCAGGATTCTCGCCCACATCCACGAGAGATGACGACCAGTAGTAGCCGCTACTCTCACCAGCGATAACCCAATCGACGGCGTACCCAGCAGCAGGGAAAAAAATGGAGTTACCGTTAGTGGCGGTGAATTTCGCTCCTTTCCTTCCCTCGAACTCAGTACTGCTATATTCACAGTATTCTATCAGTTCCTGCAACTCTTCGCCTGTTGGCATACGCCACTCTGAGCCCCAGTTGACTGTGGCAGCGTCATCCTCTGGCTGCAATATTGTCAGGCTATCCTTCGAATTATACTTCGTCATAGAGTCTCTTCCCCATTTGTACGAGCCTGGGTAATACGAATCACTCGGATATGCCACGCCCCATGTTAGATGCCAACCAGATTCCTGTGGCTTGGAAGCGCCCACGTTGTAGGTTGCCCAAAGTGTACCGCTTGGAAGACCAAGGTCAACATAATCGTGATCGGCTATCTGACCGCTTACAGGCATTCTTTCAATATTTTCATTATTCCAGCGTATGACATTAGAATTTTCATCTTTAGTAACTCTAATGAAAACTGCTATACTTTTAGTATTAGCATTAAAATAGACATCATGCACTGTTATTTTGTAAATAGAATCGTTCTCTTGTATATAATCAAAAGTTATTCCTGATTTATTAGGGAAATGAGAATTCAAAGAGATATTCTTAATGTACAAGAACAAGTCATAATCTTTAAAAAAATCTACTCTAATTCCATATATTGTTTCCATTTCTATATTCGCATAAAAAGTAATTGAGACATTACCTTTTTCGTCAACATCGCTCACCTCTAATCCCCAAATCGAGTTAATTGTATCGTCGAATGCTATTTTCTGGATATCAGACTGGTCAATACGCAGTGTCGAGCTGTCGTTTTTAACAACAAGAAGGTAGGTTGAGTTAGAAGTGGAATCCTTTTGAACGTCAACCCGAAGTAGGCTTTCTGTATCAAAGTCAAGGATTGAACCATTGTTCAAATAGACGTGCATGTAGTTGTTGGCTATTGCCATAAAGATGGCAACGAATGAAGCCAATAGGAATATAATCTTCTTCATGTTAGATGTTATTTTACTTTACCACCACCTTCGTCGATTGATTACCATCACTCACCACATAAACACCATTCATCGCAGGAAGTTTCATCTCTACACTTCCCTCAGCATCGGTTACACCAGAAGCTACTACCTTGCCGTTCATATCAAACACCTGAATCTTAGTGTTTGGCTGTGCGTTGACGACGTGGATAGTCTCGTCGTCGGCATAAACTTCGAGTGCTAGGTTGCTGATGGTTGAGACGCTGGTCTCATCGCCAGTCGCACCCTTTGTCCAAGATAAAACATTTGTGTTGAATCTAACCTTGCTATCGTAATATCCTACATACAAAGCCAAACTGTCATATTCAATA
>JAZUGF010000023.1:0-22923 GCA_045641065.1 Paludibacteraceae bacterium
GAAAGATTGGAATATTCTGTCGACGATGCTCTCTGCCACTGTCTCTATTAAAATACGTTGTTTACGCATCTCTTCTCTGACAATGTCGTTGATCTCAGCGTAGTTGATTGTTTTTGTGAGATCATCTGTCTTTGCAGCGTCGCCCCAATCGGCTTTCACCTCCACGTTGACTAGATAATCAGCCCCGACGATATTCTCCGTAGGGATGGCTCCGTGGAAGGCGTGGATGCGGATATTGTTGAGACGGATTGTGCGGATGCTTTTCATTTGAAGAAACTGAAGTTGACGTGTCCGTAGTTGCGATGACGGAAGAAATGGTCGTCGTCGCTGAAATCAAACTCTTTTGGATGCTCCAAGATTAGCATTCCGTCGTCGGCAAGCAAACCAAGATCAGCCACCAACTGTGGAATATCCTTCAACTTTTCGTGTGAATATGGAGGATCGGCAAAGATGATATCGTATTTGCGACCGCATTTCTCGATAAACTTGAAACTGTCGCCTTTGATTATCTCCCAAGAATCTTTAAGATTCAACTCGTCTCGCGTCTTCTTGATGAAGTTGAAATTTATCTGGTTCATCTCGATAAGAGTGACGTCGGTGCAACCTCTTGAGATAAATTCCAAACTGATGCTTCCTGTTCCACCAAACATATCAAGCACAGTCAGCTCCTCAAAATCAACCTCGTTGTTGAGGATGTTGAACAATCCCTCTTTGGCGATGTCTGTAGTGGGGCGAGCCTTCAGGTTGGCTGGAGGCGACAATCGTCTGCTTTTTAGATATCCACTTATAATACGCATATCGGAAGTTGATAGATGGTTAAAAACTGATGTTTGTTCTTTATGCTTGAGAATGCTGATTTCTCCACGACTCCTTTCGGTGTGGCAGAAAACTCAATCTTTGCTATGTAACGTGCCAGGTGCTTCACCACTGATGAGTTCTCGTCTACCTCTCCGCTAACCACGCATTTCACGTCGTACTGGTCGATATGGTAGTTGTCCATCAGACCAAGTACGAAGAATAGAAACTCGTCGGCTGTCTGGTATTGGTAGATGTTGGCAAGTTTTAATTTGCCTCCCTCTATGTAGATGACATCGACTGATGATGTGCGGATGTTGAGGTGAAGGTATGTGCCTTTGCATTTCTTGCTGTTAAACAATGCGTTGAAAAGCAACGGCATCATCTGGCTGTGTATGGTCGCGCTTGGTTTATTGCGACGGATGATTTCTTCGTGTTGCTGAGGAATAGTGTAGACGACGGAAATCTCATTCGTTGGTAGGGAATCGGATAGTACCGTCGCACCGTCGACATTCCCGAAATTGAGCTCGGCAATCTTCTTTTCGCTCACTTCTGCCATCAATGGAGTGGGGAAGAGAGTGAACTGATGAGTCTCATAGATGATGTGCGTCTTGAGATATTCAGCCGCCAATATATTATTGGCGCGACATTCATCAGCGAAGATATCAATACCGTGACGGGTGCTGTCGATTATTTTTGTCATATACAGCAACTTATTGTTGCTTGGGTCTGACACAACAAAACAAAGTCCATCCGGCAAAATGCGGATGGACAATATTTTGCTATAACTATTAGCTGCGTCGAAATTGCGAATTGAATATTCCTTTCTCTGCATCTTATGCTATTACTCCCAGTTTCCTGCGTTGTTGTTTGGAGCAACGATGTCTCCAACCTTCAAACCAGCGTACTTGTCTGTCTTCTTAGCCTCGTCGATAAGGTTAACGATCTCACGGTGATTCAAACCGTTCAAGTAAACTGTGTATGGAGTTCTTGCCTCGAACAATGGCAAAGGAAGACCAGACTTAGTTCTCTGAGTTACAGTGTCAAGCTCAAACTCCTTTCCACCTGAGAATGGAACGAATCTTAGAGAGTCAGCGTTGAAACCTGCAGGATAAATGCTTGACAATACGCTAACGTATGATGTATCACGCTTGAAGTTTGCCTTGAATGCCTCGAAATCCTCGATACCACAAGCTGAAGCTGAGTCTGCCATGTCGTTTGCGATGAAACGAAGAGCCTTCTGCTCTGTCAAACCTCTTGACAACTGCTCGTCTGTGATTTCACCCTGCTTGTAGATCTGAGCCTTCTGTCCATTCTTTACGAATGAGATCAACTCATTGAAGCTACCAGCGTAACGGTTGTTCTGATCCTTGTACTCGATCTGAGCCTTACGGATGTCGATCAAACGACTAATGATTGGTTTCTCACGAAGTGCTCTGTTCTCCTGGAATTCAATAGGTGTGTTGATGCTATCATAGCACAACCAAATCAAGAAAATTGATGCCAAAGCAAGCATCGAAGTGATTACATACTTCATTTTTATAGTCTATTTTTTGTTTTTACTTTGTTATTATTTTGCAAAAATAAAAAAATATAGAATTTTGCGTTGCAATTTTGCGTTTTTATTTCACTTTATATGGATTATAAGTCGCTACAATCGCTAATTATCGCCAATATTGGTCATCAACCTACGCAACTTCAGCAGATGTGTGCCCAAGCTTTGTCTCTTTTTATATGTGCAGGTGAGGATCATTCGGCATTTGTCCTTCGTGGTTACGCGGGTACAGGAAAGACGACGATCATCAGTTCGCTGATCAAGGCACTACGCTCTGTGCGATATAATGTTGTGCTTCTTGCTCCGACGGGAAGAGCGGCTAAAGTGTTGTCGGATTATGCTGGTATGCCAGCCTACACAATCCATAAGTGGATTTATCAGATGGGTACGGGAAAGGATAGAATGGAGGTCAACGCGATTGCCCCAAACCGTTTTCGAGACACTCTCTTTGTGGTTGACGAGGCATCCATGATTAGTGACACAAAAGTTGGAGATTCTACCGATCTGCTTTCTGATTTGATCGACTACGTTTACGAAGGTATCGGTTGTCAACTCCTTCTTTGTGGAGATACAGCTCAGCTTCCTCCCGTCTTCCTTGATTATTCTCCTGCCCTTGATAATGCCACTCTTGAACGACATGGATTGACTGTCTATGGTGGTGTGCTGACGGAGGTTGTACGTCAACAGTCGGATAGTGGTATTTTGTTGAATGCTACTATGTTGCGTGATAAAATCAATGAAGGAATGTGTGATTTTGAATTCCCGGAATTCCAAGTCGACGGCTATAAAGACATCTGTCATGCTGATCCTCAGGAGTTGGTGGAAACAATCGCGTCGTGCTATAATAAATATGGAGAAGACGACACGATTATCATCACCCGTTATAATGCCAGAGCCAAACTTTTCAATCAGGCTGTCCGTGCCCGTGTGCTCGACAGAGATGATGAATTGTGTGGTGGAGATGCGTTGATGGTGGTGGCGAATAACTATTATTGGTCGAAGACGATTCCAGAGATGAGTTTCATCGCCAACGGTGACACGGCATCCGTGAAACGAGTTCGCAAAATCACTGAACTATACGGACATAAATATGCCGACGTTACTCTCTATTTCCAGGATTATGACGTTGAATTAGAGGCGACGGTGATGATGGATCTGCTGCATAGCGACTCCCCGTCGCTCAGCCAGAAAGAGTGGCAGGATCTCTATTCTGCGGTGGAGGAGGATTATATGGATATCCCGACGCAGGTGGAGCGACGCAAGGCAATGCGACAAGATAAGTATTTGAATGCCTTGCAGGTAAAGTTTGCCTACGCCATCACGGCTCACAAGGCACAGGGTGGACAGTGGTCGGCAGTGTTTATTGATCCGGGACTTATCCGTGCCGAGCAACTCGACACAAATTTCTATCGTTGGACCTACACCTCCTTAACTCGTTCTACAAAAGAGGTTTATTTGATCAACTGGAGATGTGCGGATTTGGAGGATTGATTAGAAGTCGCCGAGAAGCCAATCTACTACATTAATCTGGCGAATTCCATTATGATCTATTGGTGGGTTAATGTCCATCGTTAACAAAATCTTTGGATACGAATCGTTAATGCTCTTTAATGGAGCCAGTTCTCTTGCTAATGTAGACTCTCCTCTAACCGTCTCGGACACTTGATAATATACAACACCATTATCAGCGTTTGTTACAAAATCAACTTCTAGATTGTCGTATTTGCCTATATAAACGTTGTGCCCTCTTCTGACAAGCTCAAGATATACGATGTTTTCTAGTTCATGGCCAATATCACGATGTCTGTTGCCAAAAAGAAAACTTCGAATGCCCATGTCGACTGCGTAATATTTATCCAACGTACGCAAAAATTGTTTGCCCTTTATGTCGTATCTCTTGGCTCTATATACAACGAAACAATCTAGCAAAGACTGCAGATAACGCTCGACTGTTTTAACATCTATTTTCCTACCGTCGGATGTCATCGTGTCCGCTATCTTCTTAGTTGAAAGAATGTTGCCAATATTATCGTAAACAAATCGTATGACACTTTGTAGCATCATGACATCTGTAAAACTTCGGCGAGTCACAATGTCTTTCAGTATCACAGTGTCGAATATGCCTGAAATATAATCGTGGATGCTTTGTTGGTCGTTGCCAAATCGTGTTACGTATGGAAAACCTCCATTTTGACGATATTGTGCAAAACATCTGTCTCTTCCGTCAAATGATTCCCCGTTCGCCTCCCAATACTCTTTGAATGATAGAGGTAAAATACTAATCTCCACATATCTGCCTGATAGGAGTGTCGCTAATTCTCCACTCAACAACTGAGCATTAGAACCTGTGATGTATATGTCAATATTGGGTTTGATGTACAAACTGTCAATAATCCTCTGAAAATCATTAACGTGCTGTATCTCATCAAAAAACAAGTACATTGGCTTGCCTTCAATCAATAGCGGCTTTATGTATTCATATAATTTTCGAGAGTCTGTTATGTCTATAAAATCAAAGTCTTCAAAATTTATTGATACTATCTGGTCGTCTTCAACCCCTATTGTACGTAAATACTCTTGAAACTGCATCAACAGTGTGCTTTTGCCAGAGCGTCTGATTCCTGTCACTACTTTTATTAGTTCATGATCTTTGAAGGCCTTCAACTTGTTAAGATATTGCACTCTTTTTATGTTCTTCATGGCATAACTATGTTTATTTCAACGCAAATATATTAAAAGTTTTTGGATGCGGCATCCCAAAAATATGAAGAATTATAAAGTTTTTGGATGTGATATCCTAAAACTATGCGGAAATTGAAAGTTTTTGGAAATGGCGTCCCAAAACTTTTGTCTAAAGGAATGTTTTTCTGACAAGTGAATTTGGAATATTTTGGTGCCTCATCTATAATTATATTAAGTGTTTGTTTGTTGCAAATTCTATTTTTTTGTTTTTAATCTTTTGAATGTTAGATGCTTATATACATTGTGCTTAATAATGTGTTGACTAAATATGTTGTAAATCATTAATTAGGGGGGGTGATTATTGATTTTGTAATTATATTTGTAGTGCAAAAAGGAAATGATATAAGAAGTTGGATTTAAACTAATAGCTTATGAAAAAAGGATTTTTATTATGTAGTGCAATTTTTATGATGATATCATGCACTAAACCTAAGGTTGATTTATCTGGTTATACTCCTAATCAGGATTTCACACCTGCATTTACTACTCTAAAATCTCATGTTGAGAAGGCGAACGATAAAGATTATGACATTGAGGCCACGGTTAGAGCGATGAACTCAATAGAATTGGCCCAATCTCAGAGTTCTGATTTTTTGGGTTATTTGGAATATCTGTCTAAGGAAGATTATTCAAAAGTTGCACCAGAAATTCTAGAAACAAAAATTAAGTTACTTCCTATTTTACAAAAAATGTCTGAGCTAAAGTCTAGATATAGTGAATTAGACGATATTTGGATGCTTGCTCAGTGTGCTGCTGCTGGTGTTAATTCTATATCCAACCAAGTGTCTTCAGCTACAACCGATGGGGTAAGTTCTTTGATGAATGTTGCAGTTGATGTTACTGCTACACCATTGCTTGTTTTGAAGTTAGGAAATGGAGTCTCAAATGCATCTGCAGAAATGTTTAGCGAATACAACAAAGCAAAGGATTTGCGTTTCGATATTAAGAAGGAGATTGATGCAGTAAGACTTTCTTATATTGACTATTTGACAGAATATGCTCCAGTATATCATAAATATATGAAGGAGTTTGATCATTTGTGTCTTAAGAAGGATAAGGCTTATCTTGACATATATGGAGGAAGAAACCAGGATGCTTATAATACAACTAAAGAAATTTTAAAAGATTATCCTACGAATAGGGAAGCGTTACTCCTAAATGCTATTGCTTGTGTAAACCTTTCTTATAAATCATCGGACAAAGACAATGTTCTTTATACTTTGCCAACACAGAACGACAGTCTGTCCAATGTTGATGGCACAGACAAATATATCTTGGAAGCAAATAAAACGATTGATAAATATCTAGAATTATATCCAAGTAAGTCTGCTCCAGCATTAGTCGCAAGAGCTATGTTGAACTTTGCTACCGGAAATGACAACCAAGCGTTGTCTAATTTGGATCAAGCTGCAATTGAGTACCCAAAACAGGCAGAGGAACTTACTGATATGTTGAATTCTTATAAGTTCCGTTCGTATCTAAATAAAACTCCAGAAGGAAAGTATCTTCTTAGACTATATACTTCTACAATGGAAGGATATGGTATATTTAGCCCAAATTTCCAGAAGGCTACTTATTGGGAAAAGAAGGGGGATATAAATAAAAGTTCAAAAGAGATATTTAATCATTTCTTTAGACGAGGAAATCAGGGTATTTATAGTTGCCTTCTTTCTGATATGGAGTATTGTGAGAAAAACCTAGAGAACAGTTTCAAAAAATTGTTGATGGAGCATTCTTATATTGATTTGAATATTAAACCAACGTCAGATTGGAAATTCTCCGATAAATCCAATGAAATCGCAGTTAATATTAAAAACAGATCTGACCTTCAATTTGAAAATGTAAGACTTTTTCTTTGTATTCATTATACAGATATGTATGTTGATGAATACGATGTAGTTAAAAGTTCTACAATAAATGTGATTAAAAGCAATGAAAGTGCTGACTTTGACGATATTAAAATAGAGTATCAGGATAAGAAATATTCTGATATTACTAGAATTAGAGCAATTGCTATGACAGATGACAAAATTTGTTGGGTTGATGCTCCTAATTATAAAATTGAACATGCGTCAAAAAAGAACACTTCTATGGAAGAATCTATCAACAATTTGAGAAGAATGAATTTCCAAAGAATCTATAAAATGGATGATTCTAAAATTAAAGGTCTTCTGTCTAGTATAAAAATTCCAACAAAGGAATCAAAGGGATTGTTCTCTAGCTTTGTAGGTGGTCAAAAAATTAATTTCGAACTTCCTAGAATTTTGACGTTGTTAGATCCAGTATTTTCTATAAATGAAATTCAGTCTCAAAGCAGCTTAACTCCTACTAAGAATATTCTTGCTGGTTCAAACATTTTGTTGGAGTTTGACAAGGATTTCGAAGAAGGCATGGTTTATCCTCTTTATATTTACAGTGATTATTTTGATTGTAGAGTTAATGTTAAATATGAAGCAGGAAAGGCAGAAATAGTGAATGTAGAAATTCTATAATCCATAGTATTTGTTGTTAAAAATGGATTGGTAGTAATCTAATAGTCTTTTTTTAAAACACTCGAAGTTATCTGACTCTCGAGTGTTTTATTTTAAATAATTATTCTCTAAAACCTCCAACAACTCGAGGCATGAGTGATGATTGCATTGAACATAGAAAATTCTCATGCTTGGGACAACTATATGATCTCCTAAAATAATCCTGGTATAGTATTTATGTCTATGCAATACACAAAAAAAAGCGAACCCAAACGGATTCGCTTTTTTATGCTGAAAATCAAATTGATTACTGTCTCTTCTCTTTGATTCTTGCCTTCTTACCTGTAAGGTTACGTAGGTAGTAAAGCTTAGCACGACGTACAACACCTAGTTTGTTAACCTGTACGCTCTCGATGAATGGAGACTCCATTGGGAAGATTCTCTCTACACCTACACCACCAGAGATCTTACGTACTGTAAATCTCTTCTTGTCCTGGTGTCCGCTGATACGGATAACAACACCTCTAAACTGCTGAACACGCTCCTTGTTTCCCTCTACGATACGGTAAGAAACTGTGATTGTGTCTCCACTCTTGAATGCTGGAAGCTCCTTCTTTGTAGCGAAAGCCTCTTCAGCAATCTTAATCAAATCTACTGCCATTTTTTTAATGTTTTTTCTATTTAACTTAACGCAACATTACCGAGGCATCTGTGCTCCTAAGAGCGGGCCATCATAAGCGGTTACGCAAAAACGATGCAAAATTACATCTTTTTTGGTATTTGACAAAGAGTTGATGATATTTTTTAATTAATAATGGATTTTGGAACGAAAGTTGGCGAATTCACGGAATGAAAATAGATCATTCCCCATTCACCGCTCTCACTGCAATTCCATAATACCTGCGGATTTCAGACAGTTCCACATTGTCGGATGTGAACCCAAAGTAGTATGAGTAGGTAGAGTCTTTGTCTCCGAGTGTGGAGGTGCGGTAGTAGCCATAATAGCCCACGAAGCTGTGTTCTTCGTTGTAATAGGAGCCGCCTGCGGGAAGAAAAATCCAATTGCCGTTTTCTGCCTCTACTCGGTAGCCATTAACTCCGTTCAACTCACTCCACGTCCATTTGCATTTGGTTCTTAATTCGTCGAATTCGTCCATTGTCGGCATTCTCCAATCCGATCCCCAGTTGACTGAAGCTGCGTCGTCTTCTGGTTTTAGCTCAGTCATGTCATCTATCTCGCCAAGATTGGCGTCTAGATTGTATTTGGTAAAGGATTTTAGTTTTCCTCCTTTGATGAAGGCATGCCTGTATGTGACCCAATCGTATACTTCTTTCGGTTGAGACTCTCCCCAAGCAAAGTAGTCACCGTATTCTTCTGGTTTTGTGGCCCCTACGTTGAATGTTGCCCATTTGACCGATAATCCGAGTTCTACGGCTTCGTATGTGTTTGGTGCGGACTGCGCCAATGCACAAACTGAAATAAGATTGCTTATGATGGAAAGAAATATTTTTTTCATGCTTGCATTGTTGTAATGTTCGACGGGAATGGATTATTCTCCTTTCTTCACTTCGATTCTGAAAGTTGTTCCTACTCCCTGAGTTGAATTCAGAACGTAGATTTTACCATGGTGGTACTCCTCCATGATTCGTTTGGCAAGAGACAGTCCAAGTCCCCAGCCACGGCTCTTTGTGGTGAAACCTGGCTCAAAGACGGTTTTGAATTTAGATTTCGGAATTCCTTTTCCTGTATCACTCACGTCGACGATATATTTGGAATCATTTTCGCTCACTTCGACGTTGATGCTTCCATTTCCATCCATTGCGTCGATCGCATTCTTACATAGGTTTTCAATCACCCATTCAAATAGCGGCACGTTAAGTTCCGCATTATATGGTTGTTCTTTTTCGTAGTGGCAAGTGATGTTTACTCGTCTTGACACTCGTCCACGCATATACGACAATGCGTTGTCTATCACCTCATTAAGGGCGACGGGAGTACATTCCGGCTTTGAACCGATTTTCGAGAATCTGTTGGCGATGGTCTGCAGACGGTTGACGTCCTTGCCAATCTCTTGAGCTACACTCGCGTCGACATCCATTCCTTTAAGCAATTCCACCCATGCCATGAGCGACGAGATAGGAGTGCCGAGCTGGTGAGCCGTCTCCTTTGATAATCCCACCCACACACGGTCTTGCTCTGCCTTACGCACGCTGGCAAGCACAAGCAAAAGGGCAATGAAGAAAAGGAAGATCAATCCCCACTGAACAAACGGAAAATACGACAGCTTCTGCAATAGGAGCGAGTCGCCGTAGTAAAGTTTGTGGAAAGTAGTATCGTCGAGTTTGATTTCAATAGGCTCATTGATAGTCATAAACGATTCCACCTTGCTCATCAGGAATGCGGAGTCTGGCTCTCCGTTGTATTTATCTGGAATATCGATGTTTCTGTACTGATATGGGTATCCGTCCGCGTCAACAATCACCACGGGAATAGAGTTGTTGTCCTGGATTACACGCAGGCAGAAGGTGAAGTCGAAATCGTCTCCTGCTGTTGCGATCTGACGAGTGGCGTCGGCCCATATCTCCATCTTCTGGCGCTCCTCTTTTGCCATCTCTCCGACAAGATTGCTGGAGAAGAAAATCGACAGCAAGAAGATTATGATTGCCAAAACAGAAAATATGTATTTGACAGCTGAATAATTCAGAAAGGATTTCTTCATATCTAATAGATAATTTTATGTTTAAACGAGAAACTTTGCAAATTATTGTGCCAAAGATACTCATTTAATTCGTAATTCGTAATTGTCGGTACGAGCCGACGCCACGACATGGTCCAGCGGACCAGGTTCGACATGGTCGACGGAAGACGATTCCAAAACGAAAATTTGTAAACAAATTTTCGTTTTTGGTGTCGGTTTAAATGAAATTCGTGGTTAATTCATGTTCGTTTTCCACATCAAATTTTACGAATCATTTTCGGAAATTTTACGTTCCCAATATTTAATGCAAATTCATGTTTGTCCCAACGTCGAATTTATAATTTTTCGCGATACTTGTTTTCGTTTTCGTCTTCAAGGATATTGAGGTAGCTGGTGTAGCGACTCTCACTGATGAAATGCTGCTCCACAGCTTCTCTCACTGCGCAACCAGGCTCGTGGGTGTGGGTGCAGTTGCCAAACTTGCATGATTCTGAGTGTTTGAATATTTCTGGGAAGAAATGGCCCACTTCGTATTTGTCGAAACCGATGGTGCCGAAGCCTTTCACACCTGGAGTGTCGATGATGAAGGTGTCTTCCTCAAGCTGATACATCTCTGAGAATGTTGTGGTGTGCATTCCTGTGTCGTGAACGGTTGAGATTTCTCCTGTTCTGGCTTCAAAATCCGGTGAAATGGCATTGATGAGTGAGGATTTGCCCACTCCTGAGTTGCCGCTAAACAGCGTCGTCTTGCCTTTCAGCGCATTCTTGACCTCTTCCACGCCTTTGCCAGTAAGGGCTGAGGTGATATAGCATTTGTAGCCGATACTCTCGTACAGCTTCACAAGTGCTTTCATATATTCCGTCTCGTCCTCATCATAGATGTCGCATTTGTTGATCACAATCACGGCTGGCACCGAATATGCCTCACAAGTGGCGAGGAATCGGTCGATGAAGATTGTCGACGTTTCTGGATGCGCAATCGTCACTGTCAGCATGGCCTGGTCGACGTTGGCTGCGATGATATGCAGTTGCTTCGACAGATTCGACGGTTTGCGCACGATGTAGTTCTTTCTTTCACAGATATTGCTGATGAGACCCTCCGAGTTGGGAAGTTCCTTAAACTCCACGACGTCGCCGACGGCCACTGGGTTGGTGCTCTTGATTCCCTTGATTCGGAAATTTCCTTTGATTTTGCACTCCCAAAAGTCGCCGCTCTCTGTGCGCACGATATAGCTGCTACCTGTATTTCTGAAAACTACACCTTTCATTCAAGAATTAAAAATAAAAAGGCGGCGACAATGCCACCGCCTTTATGGTTTAAAACTGTTTTCGTCAACGTTTTCGTTTTCGTCAAATATTACACAGTCATGATTTCTTTCTCTTTAGCTGCGAACATCTCGTCAACGCTCTTGATGTACTTGTCGTGGATCTTCTGAACCTCGCCCTCTGCATCTTTCTCTACGTCCTCAGCCAAACCGTTCTTAACCTCTTTCTTAAGACCGTCGATGGCGTCGCGACGTGCGTTTCTGATACTGATCTTAGCATCCTCTGCCTCAGCCTTTGCCTGCTTTACAAGAGCCTTACGACGCTCCTCTGTTAGCGGTGGAATACACAAACGGATCATCTCACCGTTGTTCTCTGGTGTGATACCAACCTCAGAAGCCAAGATTGCCTTCTCGATCAACGGAATCATCTTCTTATCCCAAGGCTTGATTGCGATTGTGCGAGCGTCTGGAGTTGTGATTGATGCCACACCTGAAAGTGGAGTCATCGCACCATAGCTGTCAACGCGGATTGGATCCAAAATACGTACGTTTGCCTTGCCGGCACGGATGTGGGCGAAAGAATCGTCAAGATGAAGAAGTGCTCCGTCCATCTTGTCCTCAGCCGCTTTATAAAAAGACTTTACGTCTGCCATTGTATAAATGTTTTATATTTTCTTTATTGTTATTTCTCTAATTGATCGTTTGTATATAACATACGTATGATCGTAGGGGCAGGTTTCAAACCTGCCCGTGCAAAGATACTATTTTTTTGCATAATGCAATATTATGCTGGGGAAATATTGATGAATGGAGGACGTCGTTTAGATTTCAGAATAGATCAATTCACCGTCTATTCTCTCCGATTTCATCACATTTATCTTTTCAACTCTCATGGATGCAGTTCTGACGGATATATCCGTCAGAACTGCAGATGGATTGCGAATCAATGAGATATGTGGATAGAATTCCGTTGACTTGAATTTGACATCATTGGCAATCAGCCTGTCTCGCAGTTGCGACGCAAGTGCTGATAATGTGGTGATCTCTTTGATTCCTGCCCACACTACGGCTCCATTCTTCGTTTGGAATGTTCCCAATGAGTCGAGTGTGATATCAAATGGAGCGAATGTGACTTCACTCACGGCTTTACGAATCTTCGACAGATCAAAAGATTCACCGATAAATGTCAGTGTCAGATGTAGATTTCCATACGGACAGTAATTGCCTTCAACACCTCTGGCTCTCATCTCTTGTTGCGCTTCTACAAGGGATGATTTGAAATCCTCTGAAAAACGTATGGCAATAAAAATTCTCATGTGAATTATGGAATATGACAAAGCCGTTTTAGAGCAATCTAAAACGGCTATTATAATCATCAATCGTTAATCATCAATCATCAACGTCTTATTTGTGACGCTCCTGAATTTCCATCTACCTTCTTTGTCATTGGTGAACCGAATTTAGCTTTCTCTGCTTCCTGTTTTGCCACTACTTCCATATACTCTGCTGTGCTGAACGGTGCTGCTGTCTGTGCAAACTCTGGCACGTTGTAGCTCTTTAGCAAATCTGCATCATGATGTGGATTCAAGCGTGGCATACGGAATGGCTTAGTTGCATTTCCGTTTTCATCGATGTGTGTGATGTAGTTGCGAGCATAACTGCCATCTTCTCTCTTCGACGCGATTAGTAACCATCTGCTATTTGTTGACCAACTGTGGTAGCTGTCACAACGTGGTGAGTTGACATTCTTCAATGACAAGAACTGTGATGTTGCCAAGTTGATTAGGCATACATCTGCACTCTCCTCAGTCGGAACCTGCATTCCATATTCTGCTTTTGTGATGGCCAAGAATTTGCCGTCGGGAGAAATCTTTGGAATTGTGGCGCTGCTATCAAGTTTTGTTGCTTCATATACAGTGTCAATCTTTCCCCAACTACGTGTGTTGGCATCAAATGCGATTCTCAAGATATCGTATTTTACACTGTCGAATGGAAGTTTGTTCTTATCATCGTCAGTGCAGACGAAGTATAGATGCTTTCCGTCGGGAGCCCATTCAGGGAACGACTCGAATCTGTCGTCGGTACGGATGATATTGGTGATTTCATTCTTCTCAATATCGTAAAGCACCAAGTCGCCATGAAGATTGAATGTCTCGATTTTGTTGACGGTAGACGAGTGGAACGATTGCTTGAAGTTGTCCATCGAGAATGCAATCAACGGTAGAGTAGGGTGCCATGATGTGATTGATGTAGAGAATGGCATATCTCCTGTCTTTGTATCAATCTTGCGGACTGTTCCGTTGTATGAAAGGATCATGCCACCTTTCTCGCCACGATAGTAGAAACTTCTGTTTTTAGAATTGTGACGCTGCACAAAGTGACAGTTGACACATCTCTGCACACGGTAGCCAGGTTGTGAGTGTGTGTAGTGGTCCGACGCGATGATATCCTCTTCACCTGTAGACAGATTATACTGGTTGACAGACATCTCTCCACTAGCCTGGTAACTTGGCTCAATCATACGGTATGTGACGTACTCATCGATGGAGTCGCTGCTGACTGTCATAGTGAATGGGGCATAACGTAGATAGCCGTTATTGGTCTTCTCGTATACCTCGAATGTGATATCTTTATCTTTGTTTTCAGCAAGCAATGTCTTCCACTTGTCGATAGGGAAGCATACGTTGCCGTTATCCGACGCTACATACAATTCTGTCTTCTCTCCTGACACTTTGACTACATAGTCTTTATTCGCGTCGACACAGAAATTCATTGGCAGAATGTTGCATGGAATAGTCGTTCCAATATAGCAATCTGGCATGATAGGAGCGGCATCTGAACTCTCTGTAAAAGACTTCGGTGCATCCACTGAGCAGGCCGACATTAGCGTCGCCAGCATAAACATGATTATATTAGTCTTTTTCATTTTTTCAAATCTCCTCCTTTATAATTCTTTGGATCTAGAGTCTTATAGAAGTAGTAGTACAAGTATGAACCTTCGTATTTTTTCACCTTGTCCTTACCATTTTTACCGGCTTTCTGAATCTCTTTTACTGCCTTTTGTGTGTTTATCGCAAGATTTCTGTCAACAGTGATGCTCTGCACTGGCTTTGTATTTCCGCTAATAGCACAAATGCATGCGGCTTCCTGAATGCACTTAGGCGGAACATGTCCCTGATATATGCTTGCTGCGACAGGAATGTCTCTAGCAAATGCGTTCAAATCTCTTGAATAAAGTTCGGCTAGAATTCTGGCTTCTGCGATCTTTGGATTTGAGATGTTTTTTCTTTCTGCGATGAAATCAGCGGCAGAATAGGCGTGGAACCAATCGTCGTTTGGATCATAATACGACTCAAAGTTTGCGTATCCTTTTCTATCTTTCAATAGATTTTGTTTGTTTGTTGCATATTTTCTCCACTCTTTCACATAATCAGAGTAGACGCTGCTTGTCTCCAACACTTTTAGATATCTCTCCGCAAGTTCTGGCTCCTCCATCATCACGGCACAACGCATCATTCGTTTCAATCGACGGAAGTTTTCTCCTGTCAACTGATAATATTCCATTGCGTGGAATAGCGACATACAGTAGTTTCCTGTAGCAAATGCGAAATCTTCATAGTGGATCATGTGTGGCATGACGAAATTGCCTGTATTGTAACTCTCCCACTCAACAGGGAAATTAAACATTTCGTCTACTTTTTCTCCGTTAGCAATCAATGCCTCTAGATAGTAGGCATAGATATCTATTGTCGGATGTGTTGTGTTTCTTGCTTCTGTAACCATCTCACTCCAGTTCTCCTCATCTTCTAATTGCTGCAAACGAAGAATCTTATGGTAGCTCTCATCGTTGTAGCAACAGAATTTTGCAACTGCGAATGCTGCAAGGAGTGCAATTCCCGGAACCATAAGCTTCTTTGGTGTCAAATCTGTCTCCTCTTTGCATTTGTTTGCTACCAATGGATATGCGATCATCAACACCATTGCCACAAGTGTCCATATGAAGAATGTGCTTGAGTGTGATACGTATAGAGGAGCAAACAATGCTATAGAATAAACTTCATAGTGAAGTAGGTTGGAAGTCAAGTAGTTGAATCCAAACCATGATGCTAATCCGATTCCGGCGAGCATTGCAGCAATCTTTTTATCCTTCTTTAAGTAAGATGTTGCTCCAATAAACATTGCCAACGGCGAGAATATTCCGATAGCAAAATAAGAAAACTCAGCTACAACTATTGATAGATAAAGAGAAATCTTGTTTTCTGTTTGCATCCACCATGCCAAAAGTACAGAGATAAGGCTACCAAACAATAGGCTTATCACAACCGAACCGTCGACTTTATCAAAAAGAAGGTATTCTAAATTGAATGCCGCGACGTATAAAGCCAACGTTGGTATGGCCGCAAACACAAATTTTTTTCCGCTCGGTTGCTTGAATAATGTCAATAAGATGGAGAAAATTGTTGAGAGTATTGCCGATATAACAAGTGCTCCGGTTAGCGGAGATATGAAATCCTGTGTGACGAGTCGAGAGAACAAACTCAATGAACCTGCTCCGTATGATAAAGTAATTGTACGGAAAGGATCTGAATCAAGATATAGCGAATGGTTGTGGAGTGCATATAAAAACGACTGCTCACATACCATGGAGAAGACGAATGTGACAATGAACATCAATGCCACTGATGCGTATTCCCATTTATTCAGTTTTATGGAAAGTAAATTCTTTAGATTCATAGTTTTCCATTTTTTAATGTTTCATATAATCCTTCACATGCATCTTCAAGAAGATCAAGCACAAGTTCAAAACCATCAGCACCTCCGTAGTAAGGGTCTGGCACATAGTCGTTTGTGAAATTTCTGCAAAACTCGGTCATCTTGTGGATTTTCTCTGTATGCTCCACCGTCGCTGCACGGTCATGTAGATCATCTATATTGGTGTTGTCCATGCCAATCACCAAATCAAATTTATCAAAATCGGCAGTCTTTACTGGTCTGCTTATTGATGTGACGTCATATCCTCGGCGCGACGCGAATGATATCATACGTGGGTCGGCATGCTCACCTTGATGATAACTCAAGATTCCTGCTGAGTCGATATTGAAGTCTGCAGCGGCACCTTTGTCTTCAACCAATTTCTTCATCACTGCTTCTGCAGCGGCTGAACGACAGATGTTACCCAAACAAACGAATAATATGTTGTGTTTTGCCATATACGAATTCTTAATTAACCTACTGAGTCGTCGTTTGATTTATGCCCTTGTGAAGACGTGGCATGCCCCGTCTCTACGGAATTTTGACCGTTACGGTTGCGATTATTGTTGTATCTACGACGGTTGTTGTTGAATCTTCTTGGTCTCTGTTCTCCGTTCTGCTGAGACTGGTTGCCTGCCAATTGATTATCTCCATTTGTTGAGACATCCGAACGGACATCTAACTGTGGTTGATCATTCCTATTTGGTCGATAGTTATTGTTGTGAGGTCTGCCATTGTTGTTGCGTGGACCATTGTTGCCACCATTATTACGGAATCTACCGCCATTATTTTGGTTGTTATGATGGTGTCTGTTTCCGTTGTGGTTTTCGTTTTCGTTATGGTTTTCGTTTCTTTTTCTATTTCTTCCTTTACCCTTCAAACGTGGTTCGTAGGCTGGACCTTCACCAAGCTCCTCTGGCAACGGCATCTTGTCAATATCCTTCTCCAAGAATTGCTCGATCATTCCAAACTTGTCCTGATCTTTCTCCGACACGAATGTGATACCCACACCTTGACGGTTGGCACGTGCAGTACGGCCGATACGGTGGATATAGTCTTCTGCATCGTGAGGCACATCGTAGTTGATTACCATGTCAATTCCTTCGATGTCGATACCACGTGAAAGAATGTCAGTAGCCACTATCACATTGATTTTGCCACTCTTATAGTCGAGCATCACCTCGTCGCGAACCGCCTGATCCAAATCGGAATGCATTGCTCCGACTTTGATTTTCATGCGTAGAAGTGCGTTATACACGTCTTTTACATTCTGTTTAGAAGATGAGAAGATGATTGTCTTGTCAACGCTATTGTTAGCCAACAGTTTCTGCACCAACATACGTTTCTGCGTTTCGTAGCAGATGTAGGCTTGTTGAGTGATCCCTTCTGCTGGTTTTGAAATCGCAACATTCACAAATTCAGGCTCGTGAAGGATTGTTTCTGCCAACTTCTTGATCTTGGCTGGCATTGTTGCTGAGAACATCACTGTCTGACGTTTTTCTGGCAACTGCTTCACGATTGAGATGATATCGTCGTAGAATCCCATGTCAAGCATACGATCTGCCTCGTCCAAGATGAAATGCTCCACACCTGAGAAATCGGCGTTTTCCATCTTAATATGTGAGATCAAACGACCTGGTGTAGCGATAACGATATCTGTACCGTTTTTCATGGCCTGCTTCTGAGTCTCGTATGCTGAGGCATCATTTCCACCGTAAACGGCAACAGATGAGATAGATACGAAATATGAGATTCCTTCTAATTGCTGGTCAATCTGTTGAGCCAACTCACGCGTAGGAGCCATGATGATGGCACGTACTTTGTCGCGTGATGGTTTTCTAAGCAACTGGTTGATTAGTGGCAATAGGTAAGCTGCGGTCTTTCCTGTACCAGTCTGAGCACAAGCGATCAAATCCTTGCCCTCCATCACCACCGGCATTGCCTTCTCTTGCACAGGAGTCATCTCCTGGAAGTTCATCGCGTCTATACCGTCAATCAACGACGGTTCAAAATCTAATTCGTCGAATCTCATGTCTCGTTATTTCTTTTTCTCTTCCTTCTTTACGTTCTCTTTTGGCTTCTCATTCTCTTTAGGCTTCACACATTCGTCGCCTGGATAAAGAGATATGACTTCGTAGCCTGGGAAGACTTCCTTCATAAAGTTTGGCAATTCAGAACATGTGTCAGAGGTTGCTAACCCCTCCACTAATTTCTCTGACTTTTTGCCATTTGTGTCGATGTAGTATTTCTTGTTAACCATTGCAAGGCTATCCTTGAATGGATATGCATGGTTGAAACTTGGAGTGATTGCCTCTCTGAATTTATCGTCAAGGAATCCGACTTTACCATTTCTTGCAATACGAGCGAATCCACAGCTGTAAGGGTTGATGTAGTCGTATTGTGGCTCTACAACCTCTTTGCCTAGTTTGTTGATCATACCCCACAAACCATCTTTCTTCACAATGGCCAAACCATTATAGAATACGTCGATATATTCGTAGATTGGCTTTACGTAAACAGTCTGGCTATCTGGAGTAAGCAGACCATATTTGTTGTTTTCTTCAAAACGGATCAATTTAGTCTCGTCTGAAATTGTGATGGCTGGCTCATAGTAAACTGTGCCTGCCTCTTTCATGCCATCCTTTATTAATATGACTGCGTTTCTTTCGCTCTTGTCTGCATAGATAGAGTCGTATTTGCACTCGATGATTGGGAATCCTCCTAAATCATAGATTCCTGTTTTTGTACCTAATTTATCAGTCTTTTTTACTAATAATGCCTCAGTACTATTCTCAAAACGCTCTATTGATTCGTATTTACAAGGTAGTACCGACTGACCAAGTTCATCAACCAAACCATAGAAAGCTCCCGTCTTCACAAGTGCAAGATGGCCGAAGAAGTACTCCATGTCGTCGTAACGAGCAGAGATGATAACCTTTCCTAAATCATTAACCAACCCTTTCTTGCCATTCTGCACAAATATCGCATAACCTGGACGGAATTTTAGCAAAGTGTCGTATACACAGTCAATTACAGGTTTTCCACTCTTGTTGATGAATCCACATTTGCCAGCATGTCTTGCAAATGCCAAGTCTTTCATAATTGGTCCATCTTTGATTACAGACTCGTCAAAAGTCTCGCCGAAAGATGTTTCCATACCGAATAGTCCGATAGTGTCGTAACGACAACTAACTATAGTTTTACCTAAGTTGTTGATCAATCCCCATCGTCCATCTCTCTTGACACGTGAATAACCCTCCTCGTAGTAGTACAACTCATCGTATTCGTGAGGAATAAGCTCCTCGTTGTTACAGTTCATCAATCCCCATTTGTCGTCATGACGCAAACGGACAGTACCGTCGGGATAATGCTGCAAATATTCATAATTATAAGGAAAGACGTCAGTTCCGTTCTTATAGACGAAATTCCACTTGCCTTTCTTCAATACGCGAGCATAATCATCGATCAAAGTGTCGATGAAAACGTAATCCTTTGGACGTGACGCATTACGCTGTTTCTCGTTGGTATTCAATGCGTAACCAATCTTGGTCCTCAATGTCACTGTCTGTGGTTCTCCCTTGATCATGATTGGCTCAAAGTTTGGCATAGTCTCAAACAAGCTTCTCACCTCTCTCAAAAGCTGAGGGTTACATTTACAAGTTGGCTTGATGTCGGAGATATGGCCATCCTTGTTGACTGTGAAAGATACAGTAACGTCGCCACCTTTCATCCTTATGTTTTCTGGACCAACAAGTTCAGTAGGATATTGTTTAGCGGCTTGAATATATTTCTTGAATTCAGGGTCGTCAACACCCGTGAATCCCTTCGCTGCGGAATTCAATGTAAATGCTCCAAACAGGATTCCAAATATGATAGTCTTCAGTTTAAGTCCCATTACTCTCTGAATTTGAATGCGTTTGTTTGTTTTTCAAGATACTCTCCGTTTTCTCCGGCATAAATAAAATAGCCTTCGACATTGGGTAGTGATTCGATAAGTGATAAAGCGGAATCGACGCCGAGCACCATACATGATGTTGCCAAAGCATCTGCTGTCATACAGTCGTTGGCGATGATCGAACTGCTTAGCAAAGTGTGGTTGACAGGTTTGCCAGAGCGAGGATCAATCGTGTGAGCGTATTTTGTTCCGTCTTTGTAGTAGTATTGTAGATAGTTGCCGCTTGTGGCTAAAGCTTTCCCGTCAAGCTGGACAACTCTCTGTATTTCACTTTTTTGCATTGTGCTGTCTTCAATTGGCTTGTTGATGCCGATGCTCCAGACGTTCCCTTTTGCATTCACTCCGCTACAAACGACCTCTCCGCCCACTTCCACCATGAAGTCGGTGATACCGTTGTTGAGTAAGACGCGAGCCACCTCGTCGGAACCAAATCCTTTGGCTATAGCCGACGCGTCCAATTTAATCTGTGGATTTTCTTTTTTTAGATATCCTGATTCCGACAAATTCACCTTTTTCCAACCAACGTATTTTTTCAACTCTGCAATCACACTATCTGGAGTCGAACGGTTTGGGTCGAATCCAAAACCGTAAGCGTTGACAAGAGGAGCGACGGTGATGTCGAAAGCACCGTTAGTGATGGCGGAAATCTCGCAAGCCCTGTCGTAGACTGTCAAGAATAGGGAATCTTTTTCACTCAATAGCACAGAATCGGAAGATTGGTTGATTCTTGTTATAGTGGATAGCTTATTGAATGTGGATAGGGCAGTGTCGACGTGGGCAAGAGCCTCCAAATATTCCGTCTTCACATCCTTTCCATTTGATTTATACTTTATATTATAGAAAGTGCCGAACACTCTTCCACTATCGGATACATATTCAGCCGACTGTTGTGTGTTGGACGAACATGCCGACAGAAGAATAGCAGATATGGATATTATGTAGTAGCGTAACGTCGCTTTCATTTATACGGAATTTATGCAAATTAGTGATACATAAATGCAAAAATAATTAACTTTTTTAATATGACAAAATTTATATAATATGGTATGCAAAATCATTAAAACCGACACTATTATGATTTCGGTCCGTCGGACCATTGTTTATCTTTCAATTCGTAACTTCCAATAACAAAAAATAAAAATCACGTGATACTTTGCTATTTGAATTGTGAAAAAAACTAAATTTGTAGCAAACTAAAAATGATTGTACTATGGACATGAATTTTACGATAAAAACACTAGGAGAGTGCAAGATTAAGACTCCTCTCCACTTGTCAAAAGTAAAGGGTGATGGTATCTACGATTTCGTAGAGGATGGTGAGCGTGTACTTTACTCTTCTTCTCTTCACGAGGTGATGGCTTCAATTAAGAATGGCGAAGATTTAGTTTCTTTTGAAAAACCAGGTCCAAAGGAGTATTTGTACTTCGAGCCTGCTAAGACTAAGGTCGCTATCGTCACTTGTGGTGGTTTGTGCCCAGGATTGAATAATGTGATCCGTGGTTTGGTTACTCACTTGTGGAACCGTTACGGTGTTACTAACATCGTCGGAATCCAGTATGGTTACGCTGGTTTGAATCCAGACAACCAGATTCCATTCATCAACTTGACTCCAGACATGGTGGATGATATCCACAAGGATGGTGGTAGTATGTTGGCATCTTCACGTGGTGATCAGCCTTACGAGGTCATCGTTGATACATTGGAAAGAAACAATATCAATATCCTATTCTGTGTTGGTGGCGACGGTACCCTTAAGGGTGCTCACGGTATCCAGCAGGAGATAGAGAGACGTGGTTTGAAGATTTCTGTGGCTGGTGTGCCTAAAACAATTGATAACGATATCAACTTGATTGAGAAGTCATTCGGATTTGAGTCTGCTTTCACAGCTGCTCAACCAATCATCCTAAATGCCCACTACGAGGCTAAGGGTGCTATCAACGGAGTCGCTTTGATTAAGTTGATGGGACGTGACTCAGGATTTATCGCTGCTAACGTTGCGTTGGCTGTGCCAGATGTAAACTTCTGTTTGATTCCTGAGATGGATTTCGATTTGGATAATCCTGAGACTCAGAACGGTTTCTTGAATCTATTGGAGAAACGTTTGGAGCGCAAGAAGCATGCAGTAGTTGTCGTAGCTGAGGGAGCTGGTCAGCAGTTCTTCCAGGGTGAGCGTAAGAAAGATGCTTCTGGTAACGTACTTCACGAGGATATCGGTGTATTTATGAAGAACCAGATCACAGATTACTTCAAGAAGAAGAATATTCCAATCTGTGTCAAGTATATCGACCCAAGTTACATCATCCGCAGTATCCCTGCAAATGCTAACGATAGTAAGTTCTGTGAGCAGTTGACTCACAACGCTGTTCACGCAGCAATGGCAGGACGCACAGACTTCGTAGTTGGTTATTGGAATGGTTCATTCACATTGTTGCCTATCGAGGCTGCTACAGCACAGCGTAAGAAGGTTAACTTGGAAGGTGAGTTCTGGTGGAGCGTAGTTGAGGCTACAGGTCAGCCATTGGAAATGAAGTAATAGTTAATTAGAAATAAATAAGAGGGTGTATCAAAACTAAGAAAGTTGCGATATACTCTCTTTTTAACTCTTTGAGACTTGAATGGATATTTGAAAATCGAAAAAGTCAAAAATTGACTTAAATATTCGATTCTCACGAGTTGAAAATTTCATAAA
>JAZUGF010000024.1:0-38635 GCA_045641065.1 Paludibacteraceae bacterium
GACGCTGCAAAGACAGATGATCTCACAAAAACAATCAACTACGCTGAGATCAACGACATTGTCAGAGAAGAGATGCGTAAACAACGTATTTTAATAGAGACAGTGGCAGAGAGCATCGTCGACAGAATATTCCAATCTTTCTCATTGGTGGAAGAAACGGAAGTGTCGGTAGCAAAACTAAACCCTCCGATGCCAGGAGAAATGGAGTCGGCAGAGGTGGTTGTGAGAAAGATTAGAGCTTAGAGAGAATAGATAATAGAGATTAAAGTCTTATAAGAGGAATGAACCAAAGACGAATTTTGACAATACAAGACATCTCCTGCGTAGGACAATGCTCACTAACCGTAGCATTGCCTATCCTTTCGGCGATGGGAATTGAGACGGCGGTCCTTCCGTCGGCTGTCCTTTCCACACATACCGGAGGCTTCACAGGATACACATACCGCGATCTGACAGAGGATTTGCCAGCCATCAAGGAACATTGGAAACGTCAAGGTATCAGATTCGGAGCCGTATATACAGGCTATGTTGGTTCAGCAAAACAACTACAGTACATCCTCGACATCTACAACGAGGTAACTACTGAAGATGCCAAACTTATCGTCGACCCGGTTATGGGAGACCATGGCAAACTATATGCCGGTTTTGATTTAGAATTTGTAGAGAAGATGAAAGCGTTCTGTGCAAAAGCAGACGTCATTCTACCAAATATCACAGAGTGTTCATTCATGCTTGGTGATGAGTTTCATGCTACAGGCCACACTATGGAATATGTGGAGCATGTGATTGGCGGGCTACGCAAAATCGGAGCTAAAAATATAGTGATGACAGGAGTGGAGATGAAAGAAGGAGAACAAGGAGTAGCAGTCTACAACTCAGAGACAGATAAGATCACTATCATCTCTCGTCCGAGAATTCCAGGCACATACCATAGCACAGGAGATATCTTCTCCAGCACATTCAGTGGAGCATACTTCCTCGGCAAGACACTTGAAGAATCAGCACAAATCGCTGTGGACTTCACTGTAGCATCCATCAAAACCACAGAAGGCGACACTGCACATTGGTACGGAGTACGATTCGAGAAGGCTTTGCCTGAACTAATCAAGTTGATTCAATAAAGCATTGAGCTATAATTGAGGATTGTTAAGGGCGGAACGCCCTAACCTTTCTCCCTTCCGCGAGCCCGTAGGGCGAGCGGCAATTAAATCATAAAGGAAAGATTTCTCAGAGGAGGCAATTATACAAATTACCAGATATGGAGGAAGACGTATATTCATTATCGGACATACTAAATGCCGTCAACCGCACCATCCAAAGAAACTTGGCTGGGCCATACTGGCTGCACGCGGAAATAGCAGAGATGGGTATACGAACTCACTGCTACCTCACATTAGCTGAAAACGATGCGTCAGGAAGGATTATCGCAAAATGTAGAGCCACAATATGGAAATCCACATTTGACAATCTTGCCAGAACATTCTTTGAGCAGACGGGATTATACCTTAACACAGGAATGCGAGTGCAGGTACTTGCGTCGCCAAATTTTCATCCAGAATACGGATTCAGCCTCAACATTGTAGGCATAGAACCACGTTATACACTCGGTGAGATTGCGTTACGCAGACAAGAAACAATCAACCGACTTGTTCAGGAAGGCATTATTGAGAATAATAAAAGACTTTGCCTACCACTGCTTCCACAAAAGGTAGCAGTTATCAGTTCAGCCACAGCTGCTGGTTATCAAGACTTTATCAACCAGCTAACAAATAATCCACTCGGATACAAATTCTACACAGCCCTTTATCCAGCTGTGATGCAGGGTGAAAAATCTCCACAAAGTGTGATTAATGCACTTTTGCAGATAAAGAAAGACGCAATGAATTTCGACGTCGTTGTCATCATCCGTGGAGGTGGAAGTGAAATGGATTTGAAAGCATTCGATGATTACGCAGTGGCAAGAGAGGTTGCATTGTTCCCATTACCAGTGCTGGCAGGAATCGGTCACACCAAAGATACAAGTGTGGTGGATATTGTGGCCAATATGGAGTTGAAGACACCGACTGCAGTTGCAGATTTCTTAGTCCACGCCATCAACAACGCTTGGAAAAGTGTGGATGATTGCTCACAACGTCTGTTTGCATACGCAGCGTCGACATTGGAAAACGAGAAGCAGACATTGACCAAGATCACAGAATACTTATCGGCCAAAGCAAAAACAGCCACCAACATAGAGAATCAGAAAATAGATTCGTCAGCCTACCGTCTGCAGATAACTGCTAAACGAATGGCAAGTGATACGATGCGAGACATTGCGTCGAAACAAGAATCCATTTCAAGAGCTATGAAATTCACAATTTCCAAAAAATTGTCAGAATTTGACCTGTTGGAGCAAAAAATCAAAAGTATTTCACCAGAAGAGGCCTTCAAACGAGGATATTCCTTAACTTTGAAGGATGGCAAACCGGTTTCAGCCGCCACGGTCAAGGAAGGCGACAAAATTGAGACACTATGTGCTGACGGAAGAATCGACAGTATAGTTCAGACTGTTATAACTGACTGAACTATGCAAATAAGCAAAATTAGAATATGAAAGAAAAACTAACATACACTGAAGCATACGAAGAGTTGAACTCAATCGTGATGGCTGCAGAAAACGATGAAATCAGCATTGATGAACTTCAGGCTAAGGTAAAAAGAGCATCTGAACTGATCTCTTTTTGCAGAAACTATGTGAAGACAACCAATGAGCATATCGAGAAAGTGTTTAATGAACTTAATTCGAAATAACCGTAGAAAATAGTCGTAGATATGAGAACAAAATATTTATTGATAGCCTTGTCGTGTGCAGCATTGACAACAATGGCAGCACCACAAAACAAGACAGACAAAAAAGGCAAGAAGCAGGGAGAATGGGGAAAATTCTATCCTAACGGCAATCCTAAATACGTCGGCAATTTCAAAGACGACGTGCCTGTAGGTGAGTTCCAGCATTTCTATGAGAATGGAAAGCCTCAATGTGTGCAGACATATATTGATGCCACACATAGCAAAGTTGTTTTCTTTGAGGAAGACGGTACTACTATCTCATCACAGGGAGCATATGTAGGCAAAGAGAAAGATGGCAAGTGGGAATATTTCAACAAAGGCAAATTGAACTTGGTCGAGAACTACAAAGAAGGCAAGAAACATGGAATGCAGAAGACATACAACAAAGAAGGAGTTGTAATGGAAGAGATTCCATATGTCGACGGTAAGATCCATGGCACATCCAAATTCTATCTTGGCGACGGCAAACTATACTACACAGTAGAGTACGTCAACGGTTTGAAGGAGGGCAAGTACGTTGCATACGATGGTACAGATAAGATTGTGGAGACAGGTATGCACAAGAACGACAAGCGTGAGGGCGACTGGGTATCATACGATGAGAATGGTGCTGTGCTTGAAACACTTACTTTCTCAGCAGGTGTTTTGCAGAATGCAGAAGAGATCAAGTACAAGAGAGGCACTGCATTCCAGGAGAAGGAGAAACTAAAAGGTACAATTCAAGAGCCTAACGCTGGATCAAAAGCAGAGGTTAAGATGCATTAAAACGAAAACGTTGACGAAAACGATAACAAAAAAGACGCGGGGATTTCCTCGCGTCTTTCTTTATATATAATTGATATACAATTACAACTTAGAAATCATGTCATCGATAACCGATGGGAAATGCTTGTATTCCAACTCATGAACCTTATGAGCCACTTCATCTGGAGTGTCAGTAGGAAGCACAGCAACCTTAGCCTGGAACACTACACTACCCTCGTCGTAATGGTCGTCAATAGTATGGATTGTGATACCCGATTCCTTCTCGCCAGCAGCGACAACAGCCTCATGAACCTTCATACCATACATACCTTTGCCACCATATTTAGGAAGCAACGATGGATGAATATTTACAATCTTCTCTGGGAAAACTGCCAACATATCATCAGGAATCTTTAATAAGAAACCAGCCAACACCACGAAATCAGTCTTTTCAGCGACCAACTTGCTCAAGAAAGTACCGTCTTCCAGTTCGCTCTTCTTAAAAGTTTCCGCAGGGACATTCAAACGTTTTGCTCTTTCCAAAACAAACGCATCCTTTTTATTAGAATATATCTTAAACGAAATATCCGATCTACCCTTAAAATAGGTAACTATATTTTCCGCATTCGAGCCAGAACCCGAAGCCAAAATCGCTATATTTTTCATCTATATTAAATATGTTCAATGCAAAAATAACACTTTTTTGCCTCCATACTCAAAAAAACATGGTGAAAAACATCTAAAAGTCGTTATTTTTTTATTCCTTTGCATCAGAAAAAAAAATATAATTTTATTATTAACTAAATTTTTAAGGTTATGTCAACAGCTGAAGTTGAAGAAAAAGTAAAGGCTATCATCGTTGAGAAGTTGGGTGTTGAGGAGTCTGAGGTAACTCTTGATGCAAGCTTCACTAACGATCTAGGAGCTGATTCTCTTGACACTGTAGAGTTGATCATGGAGTTCGAGAAGGCTTTCGGTACTGAGATCCCTGAGGATAACGCACAGGCAATCACTACTGTAGGTGAGGCTATCGAGTTCTTGACAGCTAACGCAAAGTAAGAAAAAAAACATCTCTAGGAACAAATGAGTTTTAAGAGAGTTGTCGTTACGGGTCTAGGATCAGTCACGCCAATTGGCAACAATGTCGCAGAAATGTGGCAGAACTTGCTTGCTGGGGTGAGTGGTGCTGGACCCATTTCTCATTTTGACCACTCTAAACATAAAGTTCATTTTGCCTGTGAGGTAAAGAATTTCAATCCTGCAGACCATTTTGAGAAGAAGGAGATACGTAAACTTGATCCTTCCGTGCAATTTGCAAGAGTTGCCGCCAGAGAGTGTTTGAAAGATTCAGGATTGGATTTGAATTCAGTCGACAAAGATAAGATTGGTGTTATAATCGCATCCGGGATCGGAGGTTTAGCAGCATTCGAAGATGAAGTCGGCTATTTTTATGCAAGTGAGGATCGTGTACCTAGATTCAATCCATTCTTCATTCCTAAGGTTCTTGGAAACATAGCATCAGGCCATGTCTCTATAGAATTTGGATTGAGAGGTCCAAACTTCGGAGTCGTGTCGGCATGTGCATCCAGTGCAAACGCAATTGGAACAGCCTTAGACATGATTCGTATCGGCAGAGCTAACGCCATGGTTGTCGGTGGAGCAGAAGCTGCAATCACACCAGGATCAATCGGTGGATTCAGCGTTATGCGTGCTCTTTCTACAAACAACGACGAAATAGAAACTGCATCCAGACCATTCAGTGGTTCAAGAGACGGTTTCGTAATGGGTGAAGGATCCGGTTGTATGTTGCTTGAAGAGTTAGACCACGCCTTAAACCGTGGAGCAAAGATTTATGCCGAACTAGTAGGTTACTCCGCATCTTCAGACGCCTACCACATTACAGCGACTCATCCAGACGGAGACGGAGCTGCAATGGTGATGCAGAATGCATTAAGTGACGCAGGTCTTAATCCAACAGATGTGGATTATATCAATGCACACGGCACATCAACACCTATTGGCGATCTATCTGAAATCAAAGCCATAAGAAAGGTGTTTGGCGAACACGCTTACAATCTAAACATCAGTTCAACAAAGTCTATGACAGGACACTTGCTTGGTGCTGCTGGCGCTTTGGAATCGGTCATCGCCGTCAAAACAATAGAAAATAATATTGTCCCGCCGACAATCCATCATCGTGAAGATGATATCGACCTTAACATCGATTACAGAATGAACTTCACTTTCAATACTGCACAAAAGAGAAATATTGATGTGGTAATGTCTAACTCATTCGGATTCGGTGGACAGAATGCTTGTTTAGTATTTAAGAGATATGCAAAGTAACATGTTGCAAAGGTTCATAAGCAAATTCCTTCCTGCAATTGAGATAGAAGATTTTCAATCTGAACCAAAGTTAGAAGAATCAAATCAAGATCAAAATTTAGAACAAAACGAGGAGACGTATCCAGAAGCTGCCGAACTACAAGCAATTCTTGGATTCAAACCCACTAATATAAGCCATTATCAGCTGGCATTACGCCATAAACTCGCGTCGCACGGAAAAGGCAACAACGAAAGATTGGAATTTTTGGGAGACGCTGTATTAAGCTCGGTTGTGGCAGATTTCCTATACAACAACTATAAGACACGCGACGAGGGATATCTAACCAATCTCCGCTCTAAAATAGTCAAGAGAGAGACTCTTAACGTAGTTGCCAAAGAAATTGGTTTGGACAAATTGGTTCACTTGCCTATCCAGACTACATCCCACAATCTTAACGTGTATGGCAACGCATTTGAAGCATTGATCGGAGCCATCTACCTTGACAAAGGTTACGAGCAGTGCAAAGAATTCGTATACAATGTGATCTTCGCTAAATATATCAGCGTCAAGAAACTAGAGAAGGCGACAGAGAATTTCAAGAGTCAGCTTCTTGAGTGGTCACAAAAGAGAAAAATCAAAGTCGATTTTGAGATTATCGACGATGTGGTTGATGCCGAAAACAACCATATTTTCAAGTGTGTAGTGAAAGTTGACGACAAAGTTGTGGCAAATGGTAACGGTTATTCTAAGAAAGAGTCGCAGCAAAAGGCAGCTAAAGCAGCCATCAATTTCGTGAAAAAGCACTACGAATGTCCTAAAAAGACCTCAATTAATGCACAATAGTGGCATTTATCGCCCTATAGTTTCACTTTTAATTATTCAAAATTTGTCTTTTAACATTTTTTAAGATATTTTTGCCCCAAATTAAAATTGGATAGCATGAATTCATTTCATATTGGAAGAATTGCATTCGAGAATGCAAAGAAATTCGGGGACAAAACTGCATTTAAATACCGTGATGATGACTTAGCGGTATGGTTGCCTTTGTCTTGGAATCAGGTTGCAGCAAATGTAAAAAGAGCAGCCAAAGCATTTCTTTCTATTGGTGTAAAAGAGCAGGATAAAGTGGCAATCTATTCTCAGAATAGCCACGAAACAATCATAGTTGACTTAGCGCTTCAGGCAATCAGAGCCGTAGCAGTGCCTCTATACGCTACATCTTCATCAGAGCAGGTAAAATATATCGTAGAGGATGCACAGTGTGCGATGATCTTTGTAGGTGAGCAATACCAGTACGATGAGACAATCAAGGTGCTTCACCAGACAGATGTATTGAAGAAGATCATTACCGTCGATCCAAAGATCAACCTTAATGGGATTGACACATCAATGACATTCGAGGCATTCCTTAAGTATGGCGACGGTGATGAGCAGAACGCAGAGTTTGAGAAGCGTCAGAATGAGTTGAGCCAGGACGACCTTGCTACTCTAATCTATACTTCCGGCACAACAGGAGAGCCAAAGGGAGTTATGATCATGCAGTACAACATCACACATCAGATGAGAATCCACGAGCAGGTGATGCCATGTTGCGACGAGACAAGAACGTCTATGATGTTCCTTCCTGCAAGCCACATCTTCGAGCGTGCATGGGACTATTTCTGTATGCGTAGAGGTGCAATGATCTTCGTCAACAAGAATCCTAAGATAATCACTCAGACAATCAAGGAGACTCGTCCTAACATGATGTGTGCAGTTCCTCGTTTCTGGGAGAAGGTTTACGCGGGTGTTCACGAGACAATCGACAAGATGCCTCCTTTGACACAGAAACTGATGCACCACGCTATAGCTATTGGAAAGAAGAGAAATCTTGACTACGAGAGATATGGCAAGAAAGCTCCATTCTTCACAGAGTTGCAATACAAGTTATTCAACAAGACACTGTTCATGACAGTGAAGAAGAAGATTGGATTGGAGAAATCAATGTATTTCCCATGTGCAGGTTCACAGCTATCAGAGCAAGTATGTGAATTCCTTATGAGCCTTGGTTTTGATATCGTAGTGGGCTATGGATTAACAGAGAGTACAGCAACAGTATCATGTTTCCACCCAGCCAACAAATACCACGATTTGAAGTCAGTAGGTGAGATCATGCCAGAGTGTGAGGTTAAGATTGGAGAGAACGATGAGATTTTGCTAAAGGGAAATCTAATCACTCCAGGTTACTACAACAAGCCAGAGATCAACGCCCAGACATTCACAGACGGTTGGTTCCACACTGGTGACGCAGGAAAGTTTGAGAACGGCATCCTATACGTCACAGAGCGTATCAAGGATTTGTTCAAGACTTCTAACGGAAAATATATCGCTCCACAGCAGATTGAAAACCTATTGGTTACCGACAAGTATATTGATCAGGTTGCAGTCATCGGAGATCTACGTAAGTTTGTCACTGCACTAATCGTTCCAGACTACGGAGCAGTGAAGGAGTACGCAGAGCAGATGAAGATCGAATACAAGGATATGGAAGAATTGTTGGATAATCCTAAGATCACATCGTTGCTTGAGGGCAGAATCAACAACCTACAGCAAGGTTTGGCTAAATACGAGCAGGTTAAGCGCTTCAAGTTGTTGGCTAAGCCATTCACATCCGACAATGGGGAGTTGACACTTACATTGAAACTAAAACGTAAGGCAATCAACGAGCACTACAGCAAAGAAATCGAGTACATGTACTCTTATTAATTTGATTACGTAGAGACGGGGCATGCCCCGTCTTATCATAACACACAAAAAAGGAGATGCTGACGCATCTCCTTTTTTGTGATCATCATGAAACCGCTTCAATAAATTCTTCTGACGAAGAAATAAATAAATTACTGTTATTATCCTCCAACATGTCCAACAAGTCGTTTACTAAAGAGGCTTTAGGACGTTCACAAAGATACTCTAGGAGAACATTTGTGTCAAGAAAGACTCTCATATTCCGTATTTCTCTTTGAGATAAACACTTTTACAATCTACATCTGAAATTTCTTTTAGAATTCCTCTTAAAGCATCATGTCGACGAGATTTACGATCTTTAGCCTCATCGTGTGGAACAGAAACCTTACCAAGGAAATTTGTCAATTGATTTTCTAACCATAATGTCATGGTCTCGTCATTTGGGAAGACTGACCGAGCTGTATCAACCAACTTGTCGTCTATTTCTAAATTAAATGTACACATAATACTAATCTTTAAATTTCGAATGCAAAAATAACAAATAAAAAACAAGGACAAAGATCAAGCAGTCAATTTGTATGGATTTTTATTGTTTTGTCGTATCATATTGGGGATCAGAAAAATTGTGTTATTTTTGCCATCGTAAAATATATCTATAACCGAAAAAATTCGATAGTCTATGATGACATTAGCTATTTTAATTATAGCAATATTATTCATTTGGTTGTTTTCTAAATTGTGCATGTGGCATTGCTCTATAGTTGAAACGTTGGAAATTAAAGGAGACAAGGACAAACTATGCGAAACAGTCAAGACCGTATTGGCTTGCTATACTATGAGCGTTGCCGTTTCATTACTCTTTGGAACATTATTTGGGATAACTTCTGATTTCAGTATAAATAATAGTTCAAGAGCATTAGATGTGATCTTACTTATTTTTACAATGATCATTCCTTTATTAGCTCTTATTGCTTTTATATGGATGATAGTGAAAGAAATGATGCAAATTAATGATGGATTCTTTGATTCCAAACATATCTTATCATTGGTTTTGATAACAGTTTTAGGAATTAGTGCAACCGGCATTGGATTTATCTCATGTTTTATAAAAAGTCTGGTTGCGTCAGGATTCCGTGGATAAAGAGTTTATTAATTCAAAGTTTTTTCCCGCTTCTAAACGTCCACGTCTCTTCATCAAAGTAGACGTTTCTGCCTTCAAACAAGGTATCAATCTGATGATTGGCAATTAACTCCTCTGGCGTTCCTGCTTGGAGTCCATGCTTAGTCAGAAGCCAGAGTTGGTCGGAAAGACGTAGTGCTTGCTCAAGGTCGTGAGTGGAGAGCAACACTGCCCTATTCTGCTCGTGTGCGATATCGTGGAGCAGCTGGGTGATTTCAATTCTGCTTGCCACGTCGAGGAAAGCAGTTGGTTCATCAAGGATGACGACGGGGCACTCCTGCACCAACGTCTTCGCTATCATAACTTTCTGCTTTTCGCCATCCGACAATTCTGCCATATACTTATTTACATTGGCATCCATGCCGACGGAATGAATCGCAGACTTAACCAATTCCTTATCTGAGTTTGTTAGTCTACCAAAGAATCCTGTGTACGGTTGTCTGCCCAACGAAACAACCTCCTCTACCGTCAATCCTCCCGTCTGAGCCCGGTCTGTCAACACGACTCCGATTGTGCGTGACAACTCTTTCTCTGAGTACGATTCCAACGGTTTATCCATCAACGTGATATCGCCAGCAAGTTGTGGCTGCAATTTTGATATTGTTCGCAGCAACGTCGACTTGCCAGCACCGTTTGGCCCACAAAGACTTACCAATTCCCCGCGTCGCAACGAGAAATTCAAATGATGATGAACAGGATTCACACCACATTTACATACATAACCGACGCATAGGTCGTTAGCAGAAAGAACATTCTCCATCAGTTGAAATATTGAATTTTACGTTGATTGACTAAAACATATATAATCACCGGTGCTCCAAGAAGCGGCGTGATCGCGTTGAGTGGCAAGATTCCACCGTCGCCAGGAAGGACGCAAGCGAGATTGCAAAGCAGAGCCATCACAGAACCAGTAAGCAATGTGAATGGAAGAAGCATTGTGTGGTTGGAAGTACCAAGCAAAAGACGTGAGATGTGTGGCACAGCCAAACCAATGAATGCGATTGGTCCGCAAAATGCAGTGACACATGCGGTAAGAAGCCCCACCGTCAACAAAATCATATTACGGATTCTGCGGATATTGATTCCTAGATTTGAAGCGTATCGCTCGCCCAAAAGAAGTGCATTAAGTGGTTTGATTAAAAGTATCGACGCGATTAATCCAATCAAAAGTGTGATTGAGAAGAATGGCAATTGAGCCGACGATACGCCACCAAATGTTCCCATTCCCCATATGACGTAGGAATGAACACCTTCTGTTGTGGCGAAGAAATTAAGCAATGAAATGGCTGACGACGTGAGATAGCCAATCATTATTCCGATAATCAGCAGAGTCAAACTGCCTTTTACGAACGTTGAAAACAAAAGCAGAATTGCCATCACAAGTAATGCTCCGACAATGGCACCAACAAGTACAGCAAGGAAACCAGTGAAATTGAGAGCCCCCACTCCTACCGTTCCTCCTAAGATCAGCATCACCACAGCCACACCTAAACTCGCTCCGGAATTGATGCCAAGTATGGATGGCCCAGCCAACGGATTGTTGAAGTAGGTTTGGAGCAACAGTCCAGACACTGCCAATGCTGGTCCACAAAGTAGAGCTGTGATTGCCTGTGGAAGACGGGAATCAAGTATGATGAATCTCCAACTCTCTTTAGTAGCATCACCACCACAAAGGATGTTGAGCACCTCGTCGCACGGGATGCTGACGGAGCCGAAGAAAAGGTTGCCAAGGAAAAGGGCAATGAGCAGCACCGTCATAAAGAGAGTATATTTTAGATGTCTGGTCATTTTAATATTTATTTTGCTATTTCAACAACCACTTGAAAGACCATTCAACAAGAGGAGAAGGACAACTGAGCATTCCTGCATTTTGTTGTAAATTTAGAAATGAATATCTAATTCTATTAAGAGGCTGGTACTTTTCGTTATATACTACAATACTTCTTCCACTTACACATTCTTCTGCCTTTACTTCAATAGGGATAATTTCATTTTCTTTCTGAATAAGGAATTCTATTTCTGCCCTACTGTCCGTTGACCAATAGTTTGGAATTTCGTCATTACATACAGACAACAACGACAAAAGAACAACATTCTCGGCCATTGCTCCTTTAAATTCGGTATAATTTGCAGAAGGATCGACAATTACTGTTCCTGAAAGACGAGCAAGACGACGCAAAAGACCACAGTCAGAGGCATAAACCTTAAATGAATCCGGTTCTTCATAAGCGGATAAAGGAATACCCGGTTTGCTTACACAGTTTATACGATATATCATACCTGCGTCTTCCAACCATAGAAGTGCATCTTCATAATCTTTCGAACGAGCACCAATCTTAACAACCTTATAAATAAATTTACGGTTTTCTTTACTTAACTGAGAAGGAAGAGAATGCCAAATTGCATGAATACGAGGGATTTCTCGCGGTTCCGCATATTTTGCGAAATCTAGTTCATAAAGATCTAAAATATTTTGAAGAGTAAAGTCAATCGCCTGCATTCCTTGATTGTCAAGCATTGCTACAACAGCCTCTGGCATACCCCCGCATACCATATATCTTCTATATTCAGTCTTTAATTTATTCAATATTATTTCAGGCAAATGACGTGGTTCTTCTATACAATCGATATAATCATAGGTAACTCTATCACTTGCACGTAGAAATTCTTTGAACGTTATCGGATACATTCTCATAATATTCACTTTTCCTACGGGCACCGTCATTCGACGTCTTTTGACTGCAACTCCCAAAAGGGAACCTGCCGCCATTATATGCCACCCAGGAGCCTCCTCGTAAAAATACTTAAGCGAATTGAGAGCCTCTTCACATTCCTGTATTTCATCGAATATAAGCAACGTTTTTCCTTCAATTAATGGAACGTCACTATACAAAACTAAATCCTTGATTATTCGAGCCGGATCTTTTGACACTGCAAACACCTGTTTTAGTTCAGGTTGTCGATCAAAATCAAATTTGGCAGTATATTCAAAATTCTCCAATCCAAATTGCATCATGGCCCATGTCTTACCAATCTGACGTGCTCCTTTTAACAATATAGGTTTACGGTTTAAAGATTCCTTCCAAACTTTGAATCGTTCTATTATTTGTCTCTCAATTTGCATAAAAAACACTTTTAAGTGCAGATTTATGTAGTAAAACTACATTTTTCTGCACTTGTTTGTGTGCAAAGATATATTATTTCTTAATAAGAAGTGTGTATTTTGTAAATATTATCTGTCATCAACAGGACGATAATAAATCATTTTCCCTTCCGCCTCTGAGTTAAAAATGATCGACAAATCTTTTAGCAGACGCTCAGGATGAAATGGGATTTCTTCATAGTAATGTGTTTTGCCAGTGTTGCATGCGAACACTTTTCGATTCTTATACGATTTGAAATTCTCAAATCTCTTCAAATCATTATATGTTTTATCTGTTGCGTCATTGTAAAGGAAGAGCCAAACGTCGGCATCATAACCTTTATCATAGACGGATTCAAAAGCCATCGCTTCTGAGCCAGAATGTGTTGTCTCTTTGAAAATATAGTTTGCTCCAGCCGACGCGAACATCTTAGCCATGTAGCTTTTTCCTCCAGCCACGTACCATGTGCCGTTAAAATCGATGCCGTATAAAACGGTGGGAATGGAATCGAAATTTTGCAGAGAAGCACGGGCATGCGTGTCCGATTCAATTTGTTTGTAGATTAAGGAGACTCTATTGAAAATTGAATCAGCAATCGTCTCTTTTCCGAAAAGCATTCCGTAGACGCGGATCCATTCAGCACGGCCAAGTGGCTCCTGTTCCATATAGTCGGCACATTCAAAAAGTGGAATGCCTAACTTATCTAATTCTCCGTGTCCACCACTATTCTTAAAGGGAGATAACAGTATGGCGTCGGGGTCAACGGTGATAATCTTCTCCACGTTGGGAGACATTCCAGAACCGAGATCAGCAATAGTGCCATTTTTAGTGAGATCAGCCACAGTGGCATTGGAAACATATTCCAAGTCGGTCACTCCAGCGATGGAGTTGACTGAGCCGAGTTCATCTATAGCTGAGCAATGTACTGTTGTGAAAACTGCAGATTTTCCAAGTGGAGTACGGATGACGACTCCAGCAGGCAGGTTTGTAGGCAAATCATTTGTTTTATCCACAAGCAAGTAGGTTTGGAGAATGTTAGCGGTATCCCACGGATTCTTGATTTCAAGTTTTCGGAAACCGTCGCACTCCCACACCTTCACCAATTGGGCATAATTGAATGGTATAATTTTCCCCTCTTGATTTCCATTGGATTTGTTTTGTTGACAGCTTGACAACAGCAGAATCAAAGAGAAAAGTATGCTTGTGAAGTATTTCATTACCATAAAAATAGGGAACACGAATTACCGTAAATTACCCACGAATTAGATCATAAATTAATTCATGAAAAATTCGTGGATAATTTGTGATAATTCATGTTATTGAAAAAAATCAATAAACGATTTTTCTTGGTCCGACACCAGCGTTGTATCTTGCCTTGAATGCACCTTCTGCATACTCAAACACATAACCGTTGCTTGAATAGTCAGCAGCAGTCAAGTATGAACCGACCATGATGTTACCGTTCTTTGGATTAACACTGATTGATGTTGGGTTTGCAGGAAGTTCATCTGCAGCACCTGTGATGTAAGCAGCGTTCTCCTTTACACCTGTAGTTGTGTTGTAGCTTACGAAATCAATTGAAGCAGCACCATAAGGAGCGTTGATAGTGTAAAGAGTATTGTCATCACAAGCCATAAGTGTAGCAGGACCAACAACAGTCACGCTATCTTCCTTTGTAATCTTCTGAGCAGTTGCTGGGATATCGTAGTAGTTACCCATAGAGATAACGAAGACGTTACCGTTCTTGTCAGAAGTGATCTTTGTTGGGTTCACAGCAACGCTAATCTTAGATGCAACCTTAAATGAATCTAGAGAGATTTTCGATACATACTTACCATTTGCATAACCGTTTGCATAGTTCATACCGTCTGAAACTGCAACGTAAAGATTACCGTTTGCAATTGTGATCTCCTCTGGGTTTGGACCAACCATAATAGAATCCACAATAGCAAGAGATGCAGTATCAATCTTTGCTACATAACCATCGTAAAGAGAAACATAAAGGGTTGCTCCCTCAGCAGCGAAAGCACGTGGAGAACCTGGTTTACCAGCCTGTGGCTGAATTGTCTTGATGCTCTTTAGAGACTTTCCGTCTACCACCTCAATAGTGTTAGAACCATAAACAGCCATGTAGATTTTACCACCATAACGAATAGCATCCTGACCAACATCACCAAGAGCACGACCGTTGACTGCCATAAACTGGTAGAAGTAGCTTGTGCTGTCTGTGTAATTGATTGACGAAAGAGAAGCATTGTTGCTACCCATCAAACCCTCGTTAAGCACATATACCACATTGTCAGATGAAGGCTGAGCCAATTCATCTTCATCATCACACGCTGTGAATGACACAGCTCCCATCATCATTAGAGCAAGAGCTCTAAAAGATTTTTTGAAATCCATTTTGTTTATTTATTAAAATTTAAATTCAACAGATGCTTTAAACGACCGTTTCGGCATTGGATAGAATCGCACCACCTCATATTGCTTACCGGTCAAGTTGAGGATATCACCTCTCAACTTCATATCGAAATTCTTAAAATCAAACGTTCTATAAAGAGTCACACCATGTTCCACATAAGCATCCATTCTATTGGCTGCAATATTTTGTGGCAGACAGTAACGTCGACCTACAGCATTGATATTATATGAGATATTCAAAATCGGATTCTCGAAGGCGACGCTACCGTTACCCGAATGCTTGGGAGTATACGGAATCTGATGTTCATAGATATCCGACTTTGGATCAGTCAAGTCGACGGCATTTTGATAAGCGTATTTAGCAATGAAGAATAGAGATGTTTTTTCCGACGTTGCTATTTCAAATTCAGTCATGAAATCTAATCCTTTAATCTCCACATATCCCATATTCATGATACTCCACACAAACATCTTCGGAATATAAACAATCTTATCGTCGACCTGATTGAAATAATAATCGGCTGAAATAGAGAATTTACGTTGACGGGCAGGTTTGAAACCTGCCCCTACACATTGATATGTCAAGCCGACGTTGAATTGACGCGTCTTCTCAGGATTTAGAGTCCTTGCACCAAAAGAATTGAAATACAACTCGTTGAAAGTTGGCATTCGGAAGATATCTTTGTAAGATGCTCGCAAATACAATGATTTTTCAAATGGTTTATAGGAGACGGAAATTGATGGAGACAGATGTTGATGATTCTCTGGAGCATCTCCAATCTCCACCTGGTTGAAGAAGAACGATCCAAGCAAAGTGGCGGTTGCAATCACATTCTTATTCTCGAATTTTCCACTCAACGCATCCAACAACGTATGACGTTGCGGAAAGACACAATCGTATATGTTAGAATTGAAACTGTTGAGCATATAGTCCGTAGCATTAGCCATTGAGAAACGCCTTGAAAACTTATGTCTCACCACCGCACCACCATACCATTCGCGTTGGAAATAACGATTGTCAAGCACACCACCTGGATACTTCATAGCCTCATCATGGTAGTAACAAGCATTCCAGTTGAATTTGCCATATAGGCTCAACGTAGTGTTTTCCCAATCTGTACGAGATGAAAACTGTGCAAACGCATTCTTATCCTTCAATGTCTCGTTGCTAACTGTATTATATAAAACCACACCACCTGGCAATTCCCTGTCGGACAGATAATAATATGTTTTGGCTCTAAGCAGAGTTTTTGAAGACAACTTAAAATACCCAGACAATTCTCCATGACCACTTGCAGCAGCACTATGCTCACGAATCTCCTCAGTTTGCAGTTTGCCATTCGTGAGTGTGTATGGATAATTACCGTCGGAACGAAGAAATTCACCAGAAAATTTGAGTCTATTCCCTTCTCCTATTTTATGATCAAAAGAGACAAATGGATTGATCAAGCCAAATGAGCCAGCAGTTATTTTTGCAGTCGCATTATATTTTTTAGACCAATCATAAAAAGCAGATAGTAAATTCAAAACCGAAGTCGACGCAAAATGCGAAGCCGGACGAAATATATCATCATCCTCACCTATAGTCAATCTGATCTGATCCATTTGATCCAGAGTGAATCTACCCAAATCAACCTGACCATTCTGGCAATCGGTAACCGGAATTCCGTCGTAACATACAGAAGTATGCTTAGATCCAAGTCCTCTCACTGATACAGTTTTCAGACCACCTACACCACCATAGTCCTTGATGTCAGCTCCAGAGAAACGACGTATTGCATCTGACACATCGCGTAAAGCAAGACGATCTGAATTATTAAGATTGATTGTTTGTGTGGTAGTGGTGGTAGGTACTGAATTCTTGACACCAATCACCTCAACACCTTCCAAATTTGAATTGAAATATATGCTATCAGGCTGATTTCCATACACAAATATAGGAACCAGCGTCAAAAGAATTAAAAATTTTAGTTGTAAATCAAACCACATTGTTAATCTCCATTACCTCTCCTCGGAGGTGTTAGAAACAAATCGTTTTGCAGGTCTTCTGACTTCCTTCAATTGTTCGCCTTCCCATCTTCGCATCTAATGCATGACAGTGGCATTTCTGTAGGGGCAGGTTTTATGCCTGCCTTAACAATATTGAACAATCTTCTACTAAAGGTTACAGCAGCGGGACTGTCCGGGAATTTCACCCGATTCCCTTTTAATCCGAAACGAATAATGCGAGTCGGAACAAAACGGTGGCAAATATACGATTTTTTGATTGAGCTTCAAAAATAAATAAAAGAGGCAAAACTTCTTTTTTATGAAATGGTTTCACCAAAATGTATAAAAATTTTGTTTTTTTTACTTTTTTATATAGTTTTGCATAAAAGCCACTAATATTGAGATTTTTATATCTCAAAAACATAAGGATTTAATTAACTAAACATGATCAACTATGAACATAACAAAAATCACAATTATAGCAGGTGTAGCATCTGCACTATTGGCATCATGCTCTAACGAACTACCCAAAAATCAAGAAGAAAAGTATAATTTCATAGAGTCTGAAGTCAATAAAGAATCTGGATTTTTTGACAACGAAAATGAAGTTGCGACAAAAAACGAACAGCTTGTCACATCAGCATTGGAGGATGCGTTGGAGAACAACGATTTTGAATATGCAAAAAAATATTGCATATTACTAAAACCTTTAAATTATCCAGCGGCTGACAAATACGAAGATAAGATCAGAAATGCCAAATCCACAATTTTGAAGGTATCCTTGGAAAACGAATTAAAGGACAACAACTTCGTAAATGCAAGGAAATGTTGTGAAGAGCTCAATGCAGTGAATCCATCAGAAGCTGACAAATACAAAGAAATAATAAGAAACGCCGAATCTACATATCTAATTTCTCAAAACACTGAGGACGGGAACAATCGTATCATCTCATCTATCAGTTGGTCTTCAACAAAGGAGCCAATAGGAAGTGAGACTGAGAGTGTCCACATGTACGATGCTCAGGCAAAGGGGCATAACAAGCAAATTGATGAATATTTGGATCTTGCATTGAAATATAAAAACGACGTGTTGGCTCAAAAGCTTTTGTCGTTATACGTAGATGAACTAATCTATAAATCAGCAAAAAAGAATGACCACACTGTAAATGTCGTAAGTGGTTATTCTGACAATCATCAGAAAGAAGCGACAAAGAGATACCAGGAAGCAAAAAAGCAATGGTAATCTAAATTACATAAATTTGATTTTTAAGTAGGCCAAGATATCCTTATCTTGGCCTATTTTGTCATGTCACAAATATTCTTTAACTTTGCACTAAATTTTACATTCATACGATTTTATGATTACAATAGACCAACTTAAAGATGTGTTGGAACGCGAGGACGCGTTGAGGAGGTATCTTTGACATAGATGCCAAGCGTGTGCAGATTGAAGAAGAAGAGATGCGTACGCATGACCCTAATTTCTGGGAAGATCAGAAGGCAGCAGAGGCCCAGATGAAGAAGGTGAAAGACCTTAAGCGTTGGGTTGAGAAATACGAGGAGGTGCACAATGCCGCTCAGGAAGTTCAGTTGTCGTTCGACTTCTTCAAAGAGGAGTTAGTGACAGAGGCTGACGTTGACCAAGCCTACGAGAAAGCACTCAAATTGATCGAAGACCTTGAGATGCAGAACATGCTACGTGCAGAGGAGGACAAGATGAGCGCTGTGCTTAAGATTGTTGCCGGTGCAGGTGGCACAGAGGCACAAGACTGGGCTGAAATGCTATTCAGAATGTATCAGCGTTGGGCAGACCGTCAAGGTTACAAATGTGAGATTTCCAACTACCAGGATGGTGATGAAGCCGGACTTAAGACAGCCACAATGAAGATTGAGGGTGATATGGCTTACGGATATTTGAAGAGTGAGAATGGAGTTCACCGTTTGGTTCGTGTATCTCCATACAATGCTCAGGGGAAGCGTATGACTTCGTTCACTTCTGTATTCGTTGTTCCATTGGTAGACGACAGTATTGAGATCGAGATCAACCCAGCTGGATTGTCTTGGGATACATTCCGTTCATCAGGAGCCGGTGGTCAGAACGTCAACAAGGTGGAGTCTGGTGTTCGTTTGCACTATAAATTCCACAACGTATTGACAGACCAGGATGATGAGATTGTAATCGAAAACACAGAGACTCGTGACCAGCCAAAGAACAAGGAGAATGCCTTGCGTTTGTTGAAGTCACAGTTGTACGATATCGAGTTGGAGAAGCGTCGCCAGGAGACAGCTAAGATCGAGGCAGGAAAGAAGAAGATTGAGTGGGGAAGCCAGATCAGAAGCTACGTGTTCGATGACCGTCGCGTAAAGGATCACCGTACTGACTACCAAACTTCTAACGTCAACGCCGTAATGGATGGTGACATCGACGGATTCATCAAGGCTTACTTGATGGAGTTCGGTGGAGGAGAATAAAAGCTTAGAGTTTAGAGCTTAAAGATAATTGAAGACGGGATGATATTCCGTCTTCTTTTTTTGTAGAGAGACGCGGACGTGTCTCCATATTGCATATAAATAAACCCACTTAAAAATTTGTTTTTCAAATCAAACTCCTAACTTTGTAAATTAGTTTTCATCAAAAAGGATATAATATGGTTAAGAATCTATTAATACTTGCTTTGGCGACAATAGTCATTGCATTCTCTTCATGCAGACCGCAGGTTGTCGATGACATCGACTTGACTCCCATTAACAAAGAATTGTTGAAGGCAGGTTGGCATTTCGACTCTGTACGTGCTGTGATCAACACTAAAGACGGAACAATGCAGAACACAGCTGCCAATGTGTGTCAGAATTTCATGAAGAAGACTATGGATCGCCGTACACTTTACTTCACTGAAGATACTGCTTATTGTATCGTATGCATCGACGATGAAGAAGAGATGTATATCAAACGCAGCAAATACACTATCGACAACCATATCCTTAGTTTTGAGCAGACAGAAAAGTTCATGGGAAACTGGTATCTTCCATTCTGGTATATCAAAGAGCAAACTCCAGACTATGCTATTTTCTATCTAACTAAAGATGAGATTGTTGTATTGTTGGAAGCCGACGGTTCTGTACCTCGCAACATCATCGACAAACTTGAGAGTGGAGCTTGCTACTGCTATTTCAGCAGATGTGAGAATCTTCTTTTCTATGAGATAGACGAAGCTGAAAAAGCTAACGCAGAAGCAGCATCCAAAGAGTAAAAAAGTGGCAGGTCTCTATATCCATATACCACTCTGCACCCAACGTTGCAGTTATTGCGATTTCTTCTCCACTACCCTTCTCAACAAACGAGCAGAGTTGATCGAAGCTCTTTGTAAAGAGATGAAAATGCGTGTGGATTATCTGCAGGGCAACCACAAGGGATTGCCCCTACAGACTATTTATATAGGTGGAGGTACTCCGTCACTACTTACGGCGGAAGAAATCAATATTCTAATCAATTGTGCATTAGAGACATTTCCCCACGTCGATCCAAACGACATGGAGATTACAATGGAGGCCAATCCTAACGATCTGACTGACGATTATTTAAAAAAACTGTCGGGGACAGCTATCAACCGACTAAGTATTGGTTGTCAATCCTTCAACGACACCACATTAAAAATCATCAACCGTCGCCACTCCGCAAACGAGGCGAAAGAGGCCATTGCCAACGCACGCAAATACGGATTCAACAATATCAGCCTTGATTTAATTTACGGAATGCCATCGCAAACGGTTGATTCTTGGAAAGATGACGTAGCAACTGCTATATCTCTGAAACCCAATCATATCTCTGCATACTGTTTGGAATTACATGAAGGATCCCTTCTAACTAAGAAAATTGCGAAGGGAGAATTAACCGCAATGGACGAATCTGATTGCCTAACTTGTTTTAAGCATCTTAGAGAAGCAACGTCGGCTTCAGGCTACGAGCATTATGAAATTTCCAATTTTGCTCTGCCAGGCTATCGTTCGCGTCATAATTCATCATATTGGCACGACATTCCATACATTGGCGTCGGCCCAGCTGCACACTCATACAACGGCAATAGCAGGCAGTGGAACGTGAGTCATCTTCCTAAATATCTAAAGGCAATTAACGAAAACAGACTTGATGCTGAAATCGAGGAACTTAGTGTGACAGAAAAATACAACGACTATATTCTTACAGCATTACGCACAAGCGACGGAATTGATTTCCAATATATTAGCAACAAATTCGGAGTAACTTTTGCTGAGCAAGCAAAAGAGATTGCTGCAATTCAGGAGAAAGAAAACAATGTTGAAATCAACGAAGAAAAATGCCATCTGACCGAAAAAGGAATCTTCATTTCCGACTCTATCTTCACCGAATTTATCATAGTCTAACAACAAACATTATAATAATTCTTAACAATTTTCATTTTGTATGGTTGAAATCTATTTCTTCAATCACACATCTTTGTATTAATAAATGTTTATATTTGTAGCGTCACATTAGGTTTTAATGGACTTGACTAATTAAAAATCAAACGCAACTTTAATTTTGCACAACTTTAATTTTGTATGAGAAAGAACTACTACTCACGCAAATCAAGACATATTGTCAAAATCACTTCCATTGTGGCAGCGACTATACTTGGTTGCGCACCATCAATGGCGGAGGGTTCAAGCAAAACAAAAATTGCTATTCCCTCAGTAGACAATAGAGCCTTTGTCTACAACGGTGAAATCCAGGCATATGACATTGCACCAGACCTTCTTTATTCCGTTTACGGCAGCACACACAAAGCTGCAGGAGAGTATAAAGTCACAGTATCTATTAACGACCCAGAGACTTACGAATGGGAAGACGGTACTGTTGAAGACAAAATATACGATTTCGTAATTAAAAGAGTGAAGGTTGAGATTCCTGCAGCTGACACATCTCATTTTGTCTATACGGGAACTCAGCACACATATGCCATTGCAGAGACAGACAAATACTCTGTGGATGGAAACCGCAAAACCAATGCCGGCAATCACAATGTGACTGTATACCTAAACGATCCTATCAACTACGAGTGGACAGATGCCACTACTGAAGATAAGATTTATAATTTTGCAATCAGCAAGATTCCTGTTGCGATTCCAGCAGCAGACACTACAAAGTTTACATACAACGGTATGGTGGCTGTCTACAACATCGCACCAAATGTTCTATACAGTGTCTCTGGCAACATCATGACAAAAGCAGGACGTCACATCGTGAATGTAACTTTGTCGGATCCAATCAATTATGAGTGGGCAGACGGAGGCTCAACAACTAAGACTTATAATTTTGATATTGCAAAAGCTCCAGTAGAGCTTCCGACTGCAGTCAAAGACTCTTTTGCATTTGACGGTGAGGCTAAAATATTTGAGGTTGTGCCAAACGACAAATACACTGTCGGAGTTTCAAACAGCACTGCTTCACAGGTCGGAGTATACAAGAGAACAGTCTTCATCAACGATTCTGAGAATTACATTTGGGCCGACAACACAACAGATACTAAATCTGTTTCATTCGTCATCACAGAAGGAATTGTCAAGATTCCACAGGTATCCGACATCAATTTCACAGGATCAACAATCTCTCTTGTCCCAGAAAGTCCAGCATACAAAGTTGAGAATGGCAAGGTTACAAACGCAGGAGAATATACCGTGAACTTGACACTTAACCCCGGTTATATTTGGGAAGATGGAACAAAATCTGTTAAGACTCTTTCGGTCAAGGTCAACTCTATCTTGGTAAAAAAACCAACTGTCAACTCAGTTGAAGTAAGTTACGACTCAACTGTATACGCAGTAAAAGTTCCTGAGAGTATTGCATACACAATTACAGGTTCTGCTGTTGGTATTGAGCCAGGAACATACACAACAGTTGTTACTTTGAATCCAAACTTTATGTGGAGTGACTCTACAACAGAGGCTATAACTTATTACTTGAAGATTTCAAAAGTCAAAGTAGCAATTCCGTCGGCAGACTCATCTACATTCTTCTACAATCAAGAAGAGCAGACATATCCAATCGAGGAGAATGCCAACTATACTGTAGAGGGAAACAACCAGACTGAGATTGGTGTTTACGATATTGTTGTAGCACTAAATGATACAGCACATTACGAGTGGACAGATGGAACTTCTGATCCAAAGCATTACCAGTTTGAGATTGAAGAGTACAACGATTTTAGACTTAACTCTGCATCAACTAGTGCCTCTACCACACCTGGAAATGACTTGACAATTGGCATTGACGCAAACGGCAAAGTGCAGTACTACAAAGTCAGCAGCAGTTTGATGCCTGAATTGAAAGACTCTTTGTTCAAGTTCAACAACGAGCTTCAGGCTATTAAGCTTCCGACTCCAGCAAACGCAGTTCCAGGCAAATACATAATGAATATCACTCTTATCTCAGGTAAGATTGACACAACATTTACAGTTGACGTGGCAATCAACTATTCAGCATCAAACATCATCGTATGCTGGAACGACGTTGTAGCGGTAGACCATTCAAAAATTCAGTCAACTACATACCAGTGGTATAAAGATGGAGAGTTGATTCCAGGAGCAACAAGTGCATACTACTGCGATAAGAACGGACTATCAGGATATTACATGTGTAAGATCGATGGAGATATTTCCGTCGGACCTGCATATCTAAGCTTCGGCAGACCTGTATCTTTGACTGCATACGGTTCTACAGGCAAGATTGTCGCAAGTGTATTAGGAAGCACAACAGCAAAAGTATTCCTAATGAGTGTCGGAGGAATGGTGACAGACTCACAGATCGCTGCTCCAGAGATGACATTCACAGTAGATCCAGGAATATATGTATTGGTTCTTGAGGGAACTGACCAAAGCATTAAAGTGGTGGTTAAATAAGGTTTGAGACATGCGTAACATGAAATATACAAGCATAATATTGGCGTTGGCAGCTGCAATAGGCAGTGCATCAGCCCAGGACAAGCAGACAGCGAAAGACTCTATCGCTCCTGCAAGCTCAAAAGTGGCAGGCTTGGATCTTCCACTTTGGGCACCACAAAATAACTATTTGAGCATTGCATTAAGTGGTGGTCTTCAATCTTTGAAATACGATCTTGAGATTGGAGAGCGTTCACCAATGGGTGGTGGTTCAGTCAACATTGACTATAACGTCTTCTTCAGTAAGAAATGGGGTATTTCATTCGGAGCTGGAGCGTCTATATACAACAGCAAATCCAAAATTGACACAAGATGTGTCTCTTTCGATAGAATACCTGTAACATACTATGACGGAACAACTGAGATTGAAAGTTGTAAGTATTATACCGACTTCAGTGGTTGGGAAGAGATCCAAACATCTATTGCTGCAGAGACACCAATCGGACTTCTTTACCGCAACTATTTGAAAGGCAACACCACTCTACTTTTGGGAGCAGGAGTGAAACTTATGTATCCAGTCAAGACTTCATACAGAGTGAAGGCCGGCAAACGAATCACAAGTGGATACCTTGAGATTGCAGATTTGGATCTTGGTTCAAACCTACCTCAGCATGGTTATTACACTAAGTATGATCGTCCTAGCGGAACAACTGAGACAAAGCATTTTGCTGCAGGAATGTACTTTGATTTAAATCTTGTACACAAGATGCCAAACATTGATTTCTTTTATGGAATCTACGGAACACTTGGTTTGACTGATATCAGCAAAATCGGATATATCAGAAGAGCCAATAAAAACTTAACTGACATTGACAACTATTGCGGTGTGTTATCATCAAACGCAGTCAATGAGGTCAATATCAATGCAGTAGGTGTCAGAGTTGGAGTTAAGATTCCATGTCCAAGATTGAAAGACAATGATAATGATGGTGTACTAGACAAGTTTGACAAATGTCTCGGAACTCCAGCAGGTGTAGATGTTGACACATGCGGTTGTCCATTCGATACAGATAAGGATAGTGTTCCTGATTATCTTGACAAGTGTCCTAACACTCCTAAGGGAGTAGCTGTTGATGCTAATGGATGTCCAATAGACAGTGACAATGACGGCGTAGCAGATTACCTTGATCAATGTCCAGACACTCCAGACACAGTGGCAGTAGACGATAAGGGTTGTCCATTTGATACTGATGGCGATGGTGTTCCTGATTATCTTGACAAGTGTCCTAACACTCCAGAAGGAAGAAAAGTTGACACTAAGGGATGTCCATTCGATACTGACGGTGATGGAGTAAATGATGTCAACGATAAATGTCCAGACACTCCAGAAGGAGTTCAGGTAGACGCAAAGGGTTGTCCTATCGATTCTGATAGCGACGGTGTTCCTGATTACCTTGACAAGTGTCCTAACATCAAGGGTGTTCCAGAAAACGGAGGATGTCCAACAATCTCAGCTAAGGTTCAGGCTGTATTCAAGCAGGCAATGCACGGAATCCAGTTCCAGACAGGTAAGGCAATCATCAAGAAAACATCTTACCCTATCGTAGATAAAGTGGTGAAGGTAATGAAGAGCAACCCTGAATACAAGCTTATCATCTCTGGACACACAGACAATGTAGGAGATCCAGAGAAGAACATGAAGTTGTCAAAGGATAGAGCAGCTGCCGTAGCCAAGTATATCAAGGGCAAGGGAATTCGAGAGTCTCGTTTGAGAAGTAGCGGATATGGAGATACTAAACCAATTGCTTCTAACAAAACAGAGAAAGGCAGAAAGCAAAACAGACGAGTTGACTTCGAAGTTGAATTCTAAATATTTGAGACGGGGCAAATCCCCGTCTCATTTTATATATAACACTCCATAAAACACTCCAATGATTTTCAATTCATTTGAATATATATTGTTTCTTCCGATAGTGTTCCTTCTCTATTGGTTTGTCTTCAAACAAGCAAAAAGTCAAAACATACTGATCGTAGTAGCAAGCTACATATTTTACGGCTTATGATTCTCATTGGTCTCCAATCGCAGCACGCATCGTGGCTGAGGAAATCAAACAAAGATTAGATGAACAGAAAAGGTAACGTCTCATATTGTTTTTCTCCAATTTAACATTTAGCAATCAGCATTTTTAATTTTATTATCCCTATCTTTGTAGAAATTAAATATAGAATTTTCCAAATGGTAAGAGCAATATTTCCAGGCAGTTTCGACCCGCTAACTCTTGGCCACTACTCAGTGGTAAAAAGAGCACTTTCATTCGTTGACGAAGTCATCATCGCTATCGGTGTGAATGAATCGAAACGCCCGTTCTTTGATACAGAAGCAAGAAAAAAAATAATTGAAGAGACATTCAAGAATGAGCCACGCGTAAAGGTAGCCACATATGATTGCTTGACTGTTGATTTCGCCAAGCAAGTTGATGCAACTATCATTCTTCGTGGAATACGTGCTGTGGCAGACTTCGAATATGAGAAGACAGTAGCAGATGCCAACCGTCAGATCTCAGGCATCGACACTATCCTACTCTTCACTGAGCCTCAACACTCATTCATCAGCTCTACCGTCGTTCGTGATATCCTTCGCTACGGCAAAGATCCAAAGGAAATGTTACCTCCAGGCATCGATCTAAAGGCAATCCTTGAATTGAAAAACGAGCATAAGACACAAATTTGTTAATCCAAACTTGTAGCATATGGCAAAGGAGCACTATACCGGTCTCAACAACCAAGAAGTAATCAACTCCAGAAAACAATACGGTTCAAACATTCTCACTCCGCCTGAGAAAGAGTCGTTATTTCTTAAATTCTTAGAGAAATTCAAAGATCCGCTTATCGTGATTCTGCTTGTTGCAGGAGCTTTATCTATAGGAATTTCAATCTACGAATATATCCAACATCCAGATCCAACAGTTTTCTTTGAGCCAGTCGGAATATGGGTTGCTATTTTCCTTGCAACAGGCATGGCATTCTATTTTGAATACGCTGCCGACAAGGAATTTGAAGTGCTTAACCAAGTCAACGATGATGAACCCGTCCAGGTAGTGCGCAACGGCATCACCACAGAGGTGCCACGCAAAGATGTGGTGGTGGGTGACATCGTGATTTTAGTAACAGGTTGTGAAGTTCCAGCCGACGGTGAATTGCTAGAAGCAACGTCGCTGAATATAGACGAAAGTTCTTTAACCGGTGAACCTATCTGTTTGAAAACCACTAAAGAAGAAGATTTTGATTCCAACGCCACATTCCCATCTAACCATGCTATGCGTGGAACAAAAGTAATGGAAGGACACGGTGTCATGCGTGTGTTTGCAGTGGGAGACCACACTGAAAACGGAAAAGTTTTCAAAGCAGCACAGATTGACAATAGTGTCAAGACTCCATTGAATGAGCAGTTGGACGGGCTTGGTGATTTGATTGCAAAAATCAGTTATGTTATCGCTGGACTTATCATCATCGGACGAATCGGAATGTATTTCGTCAACAACGACGGATTCTCATGGTTTGGAGACGGTGCAACAGAAGGCTTCATCACAGAAGTTTTGCAGGCATGTATGGTGGCTGTGGCTCTTGTGGCTGTGGCAGTACCAGAAGGATTACCAATGGCAGTAACATTGTCACTTGCCTACAGTATGCGTGCAATGTTGAAGACCAACAACCTTGTCCGCAAGATGCACGCTTGTGAAACAATGGGAGCAACTACAGTGATCTGTACAGATAAGACAGGAACGTTGACTCAGAATAAGATGCAGGTGCATGAGACTAGATTCTTCAATCTGCAGTCAAGCCAAGAACTTACTGGTGACGAAGCCAGCAATTTGATTGTGGAAGGAATCAGTGTCAATTCTACTGCCCTACTTGACCTTACAGACGCAAAAAATCCAAAGGTTTTGGGAAATCCAACAGAAGGAGCCCTACTTCTTTGGTTGAACAAGCATAATATTGATTTTGAGACTGTCAAAGAAGCTGCAGAAAGAGTGGATGAGATTCCATTCTCTACTGAGCGTAAGTATATGGCATCACTTGTCAAGTCGCAATATTTGAGTGGCAAAAAGGTGTTGTATCTAAAGGGAGCTCCTGAGATTGTGCTTGCACTTTGCTCAAATATCGCAGGAAGCGAGACAAAACAGACAATCAACGAAACACTTCTAAAATATCAAAATCAGGCGATGCGTACCCTTGCATTCGCTTATCAGATTGTAGAAGACGGGGAGGTTGTAATCAATAGTGACAACAAACTTGTTGCTAACAACTTGACATTCATGGGAGTTGTAGCAATTGCCGACCCAGTGCGTACAGAAGTTCCAGATGCCGTTGGAAGCTGTATTGAGGCAGGAATCGACATCAAGATTGTCACAGGAGATACTACAGCTACAGCAAAAGAGATTGGCCGACAAATTGGCCTTTGGAAAGAGACTTACGGTGAAAATAATATCATCACAGGTCCAGATTTCGCTGCATTGACAGACGAGGAAGTTTACAATCGCGTTGAGGAAATTAAGATTATCGCCCGTGCCCGTCCACTTGACAAGAAAAGATTGGTGGAGACGCTGCAGAAACGCAACCAAGTTGTGGCAGTGACTGGCGACGGTACTAACGATGCTCCTGCATTGAAAGCCGCTCACGTAGGATTGTCTATGGGAGATGGAACAAGTGTAGCTAAAGAAGCGTCGGATATTACAATCATTGACAATTCATTCTCAAGTATCACACGTGCTGTGATGTGGGGACGTTCACTATACCAGAATATCCAGAGATTCATCTTGTTCCAGATGACAGTCAACGTGGCTGCATGTTTGATTGTGCTTGTCGGAGCATTTATTCCTGGCATCAAATCACCACTTACTGTGACACAGATGCTATGGGTAAACCTAATCATGGATACCTTCGCAGCTATGGCATTAGCATCGCTTCCACCGTCGATGAAAGTGATGAAAGAGGCACCAAGATCAAGAGACGCGTTTATCATCAACAACCCGATGATGAAGTTCATCATTACAGTCGGCGTATTCTTCTTCATAGCCATGATGGGAATGCTATTCGTAATGAAGAATAACGAAATCACATTTGAGAGTGGAATTTTAGGCATGACAGCAGGAGGCACAACATTGCCAGCATACGAGTGCAGCGTCTTCTTCACAACATTCGTCATGCTTCAGTTCTGGAACATGTTCAACGCCAAAGCCTTCGCAACAGGTAAGAGTGCATTGCATTTTAAGGATTGCAAAGGATTCATCTCAATCGCAGCGTTGATCTTCTTCGGACAGCTTTTGATTGTAAATGTCGGAGGAGCAATGTTCAATGTTACTCCACTAAACATCGTTGATTGGCTTCTAATCGTAGGTGGAACATCAGTTGTGCTATGGATTGGAGAGGGAGCAAGAATACTGAATGCAAAATGAGGAATGAGGATCGCAAAGGGTGGAACGCCCTTGCCCTCCCCAAGTGCGAGCCGAAGGCGAGCGCATAAAAAACACAGAGACACGAAGATTTCAGAGATTGCCTTTGGCATTTAAGAGAAAAAAGAATGAAAAGAATTATTAAAAACATATTGGCATTTTTCGCCATTATCTCCATGGTCGCTTGTTCACAAGCGCAAGGAGGGCGTATGGATAGACGAAAAATTGTGAAGGCATCTGATTCAGAAGAAATTTCAGACTCTACCATTAAAAGTTCTACAATGAAAGATTCTACTTCAACAGTCACTCTTGCTTTTCTCGGTTACTTCGACGGAAACAAAGAGTATAACGATACGGTATCTGCGAATTCAAGAATTGAGATTCCAGCAAAAGCCAATCCTACTACAGGTTACGATTGGGAAGTCAAAGTTGAGGCAGAGGATAGTACAATCTTGAAATTGGAAGACGTGTTGAACACAACTCCGCCAAGAGATCCTTCACAGCCAATGATGTGTGGAGCTCCATCGTCGAGATTATATGTTTTTGCCACAGAGAAGACAGGAACAGCAAAGATTATCTTTGAGTACAAACGACCTTGGGGCAATTCAGAGCCAGAAGCAATAGTTGTTTACAATATTACAATCACAGAATAAAATCCATCATAATATGTGGGCACAAGTAGAATTTTCACTTAATGAAAAGCGACGTGGATTTCACCTTGTCACAAATGAGATTCTATCGCATCTACCAGCATTGCCAAAAGTGGGATTGCTCAACCTTTTCATCAAACACACTTCTGCAGGATTGACAATCAATGAGAATGCAGATCCCGATGTTCGCGTCGACATGGAGAGCATCTTCAATCGCATGGTGAAAGAGCGTGAGCCATATTATCAGCACACTCTTGAGGGCGACGACGATATGCCAGCCCACGCAAAAAGCACCCTCGTCGGAGACAGTCTTACTATTCCAATCACCAACGGCAGATTGAATCTTGGCACTTGGCAAGGCATCTATCTTTGTGAGTTCAGAAACTACGGAGGAGCAAGAAAGATTGTAGCAACGATAGCGGGAGAGTAATAAAATGCTAAATGCTAAATTGTAAGACAAAAAAGAAAAAGAAAAACATGTTAACAATATACCAAGGAAGACCAGAGGATTTATCTGGCAGACTAGAGAGAGAAGTCCGCGTTTACGATTTGCTCGACTCTCTTGGCATAGAGTATGAAAGACTCGACCACGAGCCAGCGATGACAATGGAGATATGCGCAGAGATCGACGCCGCATTCGAGCGTCTGCCATTGGAAGCATTCAAGGCTGATCAGAGTGAAGACAAAGGCAAACATGCCATAATCTGCAAGAATCTGTTTCTTACCAATAAGCAGCATACCAAATACTATCTTCTTATGATGCCAGGAGACAAGAAATTCTTGACTAAAGATTTGTCGGCCCAAATCAACTCTGCAAGATTGTCGTTTGCTGGTGAAGAAGACATGCTAAAATACCTTGACGTGACACCAGGATCAGTGTCGGTGCTTGGACTGATGAATGACAAAGAAAACACCGTACAATTATTGATTGACAGCGATGTTTTAAGAAGCGAATACGTTGGTTGTCACCCATGTATGAACACTTCCAGTCTAAGAATGTTGGTGAAAGATTTGACGGAAAAGATTCTCCCTACTCTACATCATGAGCCAATTGTTGTAAATTTGTAAAAAAAATAGATTTTTTGCCTTTATTTATTAAAAAATGTTAATTTTGTAAATCTAAACTCGAAAGGCTAACTATAAATAGACGTGTAAAAATGTCACGTCTAACTTTTTACTATTGCTAATCCAACAAGATAAAGCAATGATTAGAAGACTGATAACATATACTGTTTGGCTGATTGCATTTTTTGCAATTGCGTCATGTAACCAGAAACAGGAAGAAAACCAAAAATATTCGCTTGGAGAACCAGAATCCAAGGATGGCATAGATATCCGTTATTTCCAGAAAAGGCTTGATGGAGAGAACGGCCACGACTATGTAGACTACATGGCTGTAGTCTACAATGAAAAAAACTCCATCAGAAATGAAGTTCTATATTACTATTCTTCCCAGCACAAAACGATTTTGAATCAACGAAAATTCAAATTCCAGGTTAAAAACGGTGAGTTATATATGTTTGAGAACGAAGCCGACACTGTGGGAAGATGTTATTTTTCCGTAAATACAGATGCCAGAGTCATCTATTCTACAGAGCCTAAGGCTCCTGGATATATTCCTATCACACATACTCATACGCTACAAGGGACACGTAAAGTGAAATTGTCTAAAATGACAGACACTTTAGACGTATATAGTTTTTACACCCCATACACTTATGTGCATGAGGAATACTACGACAAATCATTGAAACTTGTAAAATTCTCTGAGAGTTATTACGATCTTGATTTTTCTATGGAGATGATTGACTCTATCTATGCTCCCAAAGAGTTGATAGAAATCATACACGAGCAATTGGAAGTGTCGGAAGACCCTGGCATGCCAGACAGTTGCGTTGCTTCTGAATATGTCAACAAGATGGAAAAGAAAATTCTGATGACAGTAGCGTTGTGGAGAGAGTATATCAACAACATTGAATTGGGACATAAGGGAGCATGCTCAGAACGTGAAGCAATAGCACTATTTGAATATCTACGTAACAATTCGTATAGAAACTTGTTCCTTACTAAAGCTTTGGAATATTCCAACAAAAAGAACGAGAATGCAGAAGCAATATTTATGATGATGTCTCCAGAAATTCACAAACATTATAAGAGTTACGCTAATGTAGTGGATGATTTTCCATTCCTAATAGACTACCCTGGAATAAAGAGCAAATTCAAGAAAAACAACTAAAGGCACAACAAACAAAGCAAAATAAAAAGCCCTTGAAACTGTGTTTCAAGGGCTTTTCTTCTATTTCTAAGAATTCAGTCTCACATCATATTATTCACACCGCTAAGCATCGGCACAAAACTGCATTCTTCCAACTTATCAACAGCAAATTGAGTTTCATCCACACGTCTTACACGATACATATTGCTGACACCGGATTTATCTTCAACAGGTATGATCATCATACCCCCAATCTTGAGTTGAGCCATTAGTTTGGGTGGGAACTGGAATGCACCTGCCGTAACAATGATTTTATCGTATGGAGCGTATTCAGGCATACCAAGATAACCATCTCCACAGATATTCTTAACATTAATATCCAGTTTCTTTAATAGTGCGGATGTGATATCAAACAACGATTTCTGACGTTCGATTGAATAGACTTCTACTCCGAATGCCACCAAACAAGCAGTTTGGTAGCCACTACCCGTTCCTATCTCCAACACTTTCTCTCCCGGGTTCAATTCCAACAACGACATCTGTCGTGCCACAGTGGATGGCTGGGAAATAGTCTGTTTTGCCGCTATAGGAAGCGTCACATCCTCGTAAGCCGAGTTGACATACATCGGCTGGCAAAACAAGTGACGAGGCACACGTGAGATGGCATCCAACACGTCGGCAGCAAAAGCGAATTTATTCGTCTTCAACTGCATCACCATCATTCTTCTTCTCGCCGTAAATTTAGGTTCTTCTACAAAATTCATCTCTATCTTTTATTCTCATCATTATCGTGTTCTCTGAGTCTTGAGAGACGCGGCACGCCACGTCTCTACGTCTTCGTTTTCGTCAACGTCATCGTCAACGTTTACTTCATCACATACGCCACGCTCTTCGTAGAGAAAAACTCCTCCTCAAAATAGATAGAAAGCGACTCTGTCATGGCATTTCTACCGAATGATTTCAATTCCTCAGCCAAATCTCCTCCCTTCAAAGCAATCACACCTACAGGTAGAGCCGAAGATGCTTTGGGCTTCAATAGTGGACGAGCCAATTTTACCAAGTCTGGCATCTGCATAACAGCACGGCTCACAACATAATCATATTGAGTCTTCACCTCTTCTGCACGTAGATGCTCGCCCTTGATATTCTTTAGACCGATAGCTTCAGCAACAGCGTTTAGTACCTTGATTTTCTTACCTACACCATCGATAGCATGGAATTTCACATTAGGGAACATGATAGCCAACGGAATAGCGGGGAAACCACCACCCGTACCAAGGTCAAGGATTTCTGTACCGTCGGCAAAATCAGTGAATTTTGCGATTCCAAGCGAGTGAAGCACATGATGCTCATAGAAATTGTCCATATCCTTACGAGAAATCACGTTGATCTTGGAATTCCAATCCTGATACAATGCGTCAAGGGCCTCAAACTGACGTTTCTGTTCATCCGAAAGATTCGGAAAGTATTTTTCTATAATTGATATATCTGCCATCTTTTTTTATTTCCTAAATTTATTTCTCGGATTTATCTTCAAGTAAATATCTTACAATAGATTTTGTTGTATCCATATATTGACGCAATTGTTTGTTTGCGACGGGGATTTTAACGCTTCTTTCTGCTTCCATACCAAGTTCATATGGTGAATATACGAAGTAGATAGTATCCTTGGTTAGCAAAAACTTGTCACTTGGAGTTATCTGTTCAGGATTGATTCCTTTAGTCACAAGAGAATCTTCATTTGCCACTCCATACATTTTCACCATGCAGTTTACAAGCACAGTGCGGATATCCTCCACATCCTTCTCTGCAAAAAGGTTATCAAACTCAATTTTCTCCTTCAGTTTTTTATCCCAGTTGCTATATGAGAGTCCATAAAGTGGAGTTCCACCTTTATTGTCATACATTCCCTTAGCAAAGCAGTATAGTCGAGAATCCTGATAGACATTCTTTGTGAATCGTGCTATTGTCCAGTCGTAATAATGACCTTTAGAAAAATCGCTGGCAGCTCTAAATTCTGTTTTGAATTTAGTCGACACCGTAGCAAAATGACCGTATGTAGCGACAACCGGGTCTGACACAGGGTTTTCTGTGGCGAAATTCATGACATCGTAGCGAATAGCAGACACTAGCCAATCAGAATCATTCTTGCACGGCATAGCCAACACCGCCTTGTATTTCACAAACTTATGTTGAGGATTATTAGGATCAACGTAATAAGCAGTGTCGTAGTTGAAAATTTCCGTGTCGTACATAGGCACTTTAGGAGCTTCTGGCAAGACAGTATCTATAGCTACAGTGTCAACAACCGTCTTCACAGTATCCACTGGTTCGGGTTCAGGTATTTCAGCAGGTTTTTGTTGGCAAGCCACCAAGCAAAAAGCTGAAGATAAAAATAGCAACGTCTTCTTCATTATTCAGCTAGTTTATAGATTGGAGACTCTTCCTTCATCAACGGTTTCAAATCCGCGAATGAGAATCTCACTTCGATTGGTCCAACTGCATAAGCAGCGATTTCATATGGTTTATAATTGAAACTCAAAGAGTCAGTGTAAATGCGTATACTATTGTTTGGAGCGACATCCTTGACATCAAGAATTCCCGCATCGGCAAGATTCTCATGAGACGAAACCTTCATCATCTTGCATAGAGAATCAAGAATCATATCAGTAAGTTTGGATTCCGACTCATCTACAAAGATATCCTCCTTCACCAATTTCTTAGCCATCAACTTATCCCAGATCTGATAATTGACAGCTGAATACGGATGAGCACCGCCCATATAAGAATAAGAAGAGAAGACGGAATTGTATACGTCTTCATTCTCAAACACCTTACCAGCTTCACATTCAAAGACGCAAGGCATTTCATCGGCACCAAACATATCCTTATAGGCTGCGATTTCTTCCTCACTCAACACAGCAAGTTCAATAAGTTTAGCCTTCTTTGCAGCCTCAATATCATTAGTGCGACGGCCTGTAGCCTCAGCAATCATAGCCAATCTGATGGAATCGGCACAAGAAGATAAACCCTGATTAGGAATAGTCAGTTTATAAGAGAATTTGAATTGTGGATTAAGAGTGTCAGCGAAGAAATGACCTGTAGTGTCAAAAGCCAAAACAGATGTTTCATAACCAGGAGTTTCTGCAATTGGCTCACTCTTTTTCTCTGCAGAACAACAACATAGAGCGACGGCAATTCCCGTCAACACAATACTATTCGCAATATTCTTCAGTGCAATCTTCGTCATCAGATATCATTTTAGTTCTATACTCTACAAAATTAGCTCAAGATTTTGACAAATACAAATTTGTAGATAGGGATGAGAAAAACGGAAATAGATCAAAGTCTAATTAATAAAAAAGGGATGCATATCAACTTTGTAAGTTTTATGCATCCCTAAAAAACTGTGTTTATTTTTTCTCTTACTTAACTAACAAATGTTTACTTACAGCCTTACCGTTTTCATTTCTAACAACTATAATATACTCACCGATATCGCGGATAGAGAGCGTGTTTGAGATAGAAACACCTACCCTATTCAAAATGGCAACACCATTCATATCGTAAACGACAAGAGATGTATTCTTCAAAATTTCAGGATCTATAATACCCTCAATCATCACATCAAACTCTTCAAACGTGTATACTGGATTCTTTTGCAATGTGATGTTAAAGTAAGGAGGAATATAATCAAATTCACGCTCAGGGATAAACGATGTATAACCCCAAATATCAACCACCTCTACTTTATAAGATCCTCTTACTCCATCAAGATCGCAATAGAACTGATCAGTAGCACCATCTATCTTCTTGCCATTCTTATACCACTGATATGACACAAACTGTTTGCTTGTATTGTCAACAGCAAGTACATCATGCAACAAGCGTATAATCAAAGAGTTTGAATATGGGATTATAATTTTCACCTCCTTCTCCACAGAAGATTGGCCATTAGAGATTACAACTTTTACATCATATACTCCAGATTCTACGTTCTGTGGAATAGGAATTTTAATGCCATTCTTTCCGGATTCTCCATGAACATCTGCAAATCCATTTTCATGTGCAAAACCATCAAAATAAAGATCATAAATATAATCTCCAGACTCCATATACGACATGGTATCTCCGGATACAATTATTTCTTCTGGCTTAACCGTATCTTTCTCAGTTTCATCCGCAGGATAAATAACGAATGGGTACGACAAATATTCTATTGAGCCATCGTTCCACATGTAGTTAGCTGTATCGGTTAGAGAAACAACGACATCATAGACACCGATATTTATTTGAGCATTACCCTCAACTATATACAATGTATCATAAGGGATATTATAGATTATAATATCTCCTGTAAACACATACTTTGTTGTATCATCAACCGGCTTTTCAACCTGAGACTTTGCTATCGTGAATGGGATATAGATGTTATCAGAAGCACCATTCTCCCATACCATTGATAATGTATCTTTTAGAGAAACTATAGCCATATAGTTGCCAGCATGCATCTCCACATTACCTGTAACAACACAATTGGAATCAGCGATAACTGTAAATGTCTGCATTTTTCCATTGTAGACAAGTAGAGTTGAGTCCGCAACTGGAATAGGAACTATTGTTTTAGAATTTGGAACATTGATATCAAACTGATAGATCAAATCATCAGAAGATCCATCACTCCAGCTATAGTTAGCCGAATCTTTTAGAGAAATGACAACCTTATGTTTTCCTACAATTGTCTGAACACTGCTATGTACGAAGTAATAATCATTCTCTTTAATTGAACAAATGACAGAATCACCGTTGTAGACAAACGCTGTTGAATCTACAACAGGAGCCTCAACTGTCGCCTTAGCAATTGTGAATGAAATGACTTTGTCATCTACAGAACCGTCTTCCCAAGTAGTGTTTTCCTTATCATTCAAAGAAATTATAATTGTGTGAGTTCCCGCTACCGACTGAGTGTCACCACTTACCGTATAGTATGGACTCTCTGGGATATCAACTGTTTGAGTCTCACCGTTGTAAACAAACTCTGGGATATTATTGATCTCAGGAATAACAACAGGAATCTTATCATCAGGTATAGAATCATTAATGACAGCAACACGTTGCTGACATGTTATCAGTGATCCATGATAGATATATTCTCTAACAACAGTATCAACTCCTATAGTGAAATCATTAGTCATCGACAAACCAGAAGTTCTATAAGAATTAACTATCGGAACAATTGTATCAGCACAGAAGTCTCTGAAATAAGGATAGTCAGAATAAATTCTAAGATCAGGAGCAGAGATCGAAGGCATATCAGCAAGCAACGTAACCGTAGTGTCGTTAGGGCACTTGATTGGGGCTTCTTTCACGTCTTCAACCTGAATAATCTGCATACAAGTTTTGCTTTCAAATACCCATGCAATATGGTAGAGTCCGACCCCAAGTTTATCCATCTTATATGAAGGTATTGAGCCGTCCATCTCAGCAAGAAGTGTGTAGGTTGGATCACCAGCAACTGTATCTACAATATATCCCTTACCATATACTATATATTCTGGCACACAGTAGTCTTTTGCTTCTGGTATAGGAAGTATAGTCTCGTCAAGAACTACATCACATGTTCCAGTCGCATACTTCTTGATAGTATCTCTATATACGTCACAATTGAATATTGGTTTATTAGATGACTTAATCGTTAAATCAATGTCACATCTCTTAAATGCAACTGACAAAGAGTCATTTTTAAACAACCAAGAGATTCTATATGGTTCTCCAACATTAAATTTCGAAGGCAAATCCGAATAAATTGAATCTCCAGTATTTGAGACTGTCAACAACTGAGGAACTCCCTTAATCTCAAGGCCTGAGCAATACTCTTTTGCGTAAGGCTGCTTGATTGAGTCAAGAACCATATCCTTAGTAATAGCACATACACCCTCTGGCAACACAATTGTATCATTGTTTATTGTATCACAATCCACAATTGGTTCTGTTGAATCCATGACTGTAATAACCTGAGTACACAAGAAGCTATAACCCTTGAAATCATACTTCCAATATACAGTAT
>JAZUGF010000025.1:0-4204 GCA_045641065.1 Paludibacteraceae bacterium
GTCTCTGCTTCTGTTGTATGTGCATCAATGACTGTGTTTACATCCTGCGATTCCAGGGAGGATTGGTTCGCAAAAGAAGGAGAAGGTGCTACGTTCATCATCAAATCTTGCAAGAGTGCATGGTGGGATGATGAGGAGAAGTACGAGTTTAGAACAGACACTGTTAACAGTGACAACTACAGGGTTGTTGAGTATAACTTGAAACTCAAAGAAGTCCAGTATATAGATTCTCACTGGGGTAATATAGACTATAGTCATATATCTTATTATAGTGAGTCTATAAAACTTGACATCGAGGGAATTGGAGGTAAGGTTAGCAGAAGTCACAGAGATCCAAACATAACCTCGGATATGCCTAATCCGGAATTTGTCAAACATGATGCGTTAGGACAAAATACATATGAGTTTTATCAGGATATAGGATTACCTGCAACAAATAACGACACTGTAGCTCCTGTCTTGAACACAGCCCACGTGATCATGGAGCTTGAGGATGCGTTCCGAAATACATTTTATTGCCATGTGAAGATTAAATTCTTGGGAGACATCGCACCTGAGCCTGTATTGGAGATAAAGGATGTAGATGGGAATCCTATGGAGAAGGTCTTTGATCTTAGCAAAAGTTTCGATAGGGATGGTAGTGTAGAGAAGTATGAGTTTTGTATTGACGGCGAAATCGTAGAGTATAATCGCCCTACATTCGATTGCGATCCGAATGGAGCACCTGCCGGTAAAGGGGCATACGGAGGCACGTATATAACTTCTACTTCTCTCAGCGAGGTCAAGCACGCATTCCAGGCGAAAGGGGAGCATATCGTCTTTTTCAGATGTATGGATAATCTAGGATTGTGGAGTCAATGGGGATATATGTTAGTGACAATATAAAGAAAAAATTTTTATGAAACTAAAAAAAATAATTTTAGCCTTAGTGTTGGGATTTCTTCCAATGCTTGCGTATTGCTTTGACTTAAGTTCGGCTAGTGGTTGTTATGACTCATACTTGGAAGGTCGTGAATGGGGAGAAACAAAAATGCCAGAGAACAAAGCTTGTATTTCCCTAAAAACAGATCATTCTTACCTTACAGGTTTGGGAGATTATACTTATGTGACAAGAGGCAAGTATGAAATTTATGCCCATAGACCAGACAATGGCAACGAAAGGGTAATGGGCTTGGAGCTGAAGGAGAAGTTATATTTCTTTGTTGTGTTTCCTGATGGAAAAGAGGAAGGACCATTTGAATATAATCAGTATCAAGACAATTCTGCATATTTTCATGAATGGAACAATTACGAGAAACATAAAGCGGTTACTTATACAATTAATGAAGCGTACAGACTAATCACCTATGCTGGATTGGAGAACGCTTATAATAAAAATGATCATAAAAAAAATATAAGATTTAAAGACCTTGATGCTGCATATGTAACCATCCGATTTCAAGTTGTTTCAGAAGCTTATGTGTTAAGAGGAACAAAATGGAATCCAGTAAATGCGACATTACATGTAAAAGGAAATACCGCATCTGTAAGAATATACACATGCAAACCGGGAGTAATCGGTGCCAACCCAGTCAGAACGCCACAAATAGAGGAGTCGGACGGGACATCAGTGTATTGCATTTATCCGATGCCTGTAAAATCCTCCTCTGAAAATGTAATGCAGATTACAGATGTGCAAAGTCCTGGAGATTATGATACAGATATATATTTATCATGGAATTTATATAACAAGGACAATACAATCGTAAAGACAGAGCATAGAAAGGTTTATTTGCCTGATAAAAATCATAACGGCTTTAATATTGGAGCTTATGCATACTTCTTTTATGATGATTTAGGAGATTACAAGGTAGGAGACCAATACTCTGTAACTCGTTCCATCAGTTTGACCAACCAATATAACAATGAGTTGTATTGTGAAACTCCATTTTTGACCTTTGAGATTGTTCCAGAGGCATATTTTTCAGAGAAAGGAGAGTCTTCTGCTAAAGTGTGTACGAAGAAGGAAGAGTTGCCTTATGATGGGGAAACGGAACTAACAAGCGAGGATTGGTTACATCTGGAAGGAGAGAACTTAAAGTTTAGAGACAGTGACAATCGAATTGTTACCATAGAGGATGCAATGTATGCTGTCTACGGTATCAAGTACGGATGGGAATATTCTACCGATAGGGAGAACTGGATTTCGATGGTAGATAAAAAAGGCTCAGGTTTGTATGTGTTACCAAAGGGATCTTATAATTACATCTGTAATTTCTTGGCTGATCCTACTGCGAATGAACAGGATTTGCTAGTTCCGAACAATATGTTTGAGGATGGAAAGAATTACTATTTCCGCCAGGTGGCGACTTTGACTAATTTCCAGAATCGAAAGATTGTCTCTGAGAAATTGCATGAGGTCAAACCTTACTATATCATTGAGAAGAACGACTTTGAGGTAACACCATTAGGAACTATATGTGCGGACGGAACATCACAGGAAGTGGAGTTGAGTGTGAATTTCAAACGAGCTCCAAGCTCGGAGGCCATGAACGGATATAAGTGGGTTTCCGATAACGGAGGAGCGTTCCAATATGACTGCTTGTTCTTAGAGCAAAAGGATGAAATCAAGGGTGTAAATTTGAGCACAACATACAATGTCTTTGCCGATGAAGCAAAGACATATGAAGCAAAGATAACTGTGACTGACGGATGTGGAACAAAGATCGAGTTGCAGGAAACACTAACAATTGAAGAGCAGCCAAAGATTGATCCAACCAAGGTAATCTGCACAAACGCAACATACGAGTACAACGAGTTGCAGAACCAGGTTGAAGTTACCGTACCCGAAGGAGTGGTCGGCTACCTAATCGTAGACAAGAGCGACGAGAACTATTCTACAAGCAAATATGAGTACAGCACAGACGGAAAAAATTTTACAAAACTTTCAAGCCGAGGCGCAGATGTGATGCTAACTACCCAAAGTGAGAAGAAATACTCTCTCAGAAAGACTAACCTCAGAGGTAACCAGTGCGTAAGCGAAACTCTGACAGTGTTGGTCAAGAAGGTTGGTACAATTGCAGGCAATCAACTAGACAAAGACACCATCTATGTCTGCAAAAATGAAGGAAATCCGCTTGTCACAGCAGGAGTGGCTAATGGAGGTTTTGGCGACGGTGCTTCTATGTCCTATTCTTGGATATACAGCTACGATGACAAGACATACACTTCTATGTTGGATGCCAGTGACAAAGCCTTGAGCGACACTAGACTTGCCGAAGGAAAATGGAACCATGTGGTGGACAAGAAAGTGTATATCAAGAGAATCGCCACAAGCAAGAAGGGAACAGGAGTGATGTCCGACACCAGCGGTGCCGTGGTGGTCATTCCATATTCTGATCCAGTAGTCTCGTTGGCAGTCGACACAAACTATGTCTGCTATGGAGAGAAGGTAACTCTTAACGGAAGCGTGGACGCAAATTTCCAGAAGCAGATAGAGAAGACAAATACAGCTGTCAACTACATCTATTTGGGAGGAAAAGAAACTATTTTCTCAACACCATCCCTCGCTCCATACACAATCAAAGAAATCACAAAAGACACAGTTGTCTACATGAACGTGGAATTTTGTGGCAATACAGTATCAAGCAAGGGTGTGACAATCACAAGCGGAAACAATCTAAAACCTAGAATGGCTAACGGAGCATGTAGAGTGAGGGGAAAGAAGATGAAGGTGTCCGTGAACGGAGTTAATGCCGACTACACATACAAGATCAACGGGGAGGAAGGAACTTCGGCAGAGGTGAACATCCCTAAATCTGGAGGCTTCACATACGATGTGACTGTAAGCGACTCTAAATGTACAAAGACATTCACAGAGGAAGTTAAGGACGGAGACTTGAAGGATTCGTTGAGACATTTTGAGTTGGCTGTGAATGGAGCCAAACTTTCAGAAGGTCAGATGATATGTGCAGGAACATCACTCACTATTGCGAATATTGACCAGGAGAAGATAGACAACATCGCCAATAACTACACATGGTATTTGGACGGAAAATCGCAAGCTTACAGCAATAGCGATGCTAAGAGTTTCAATCTTCCGACTCCTGGAAAGACATACACTATCATGCGTAAGAGCGAAGAGATTGAAGGAGGAGAGACATGCCAGTCCATCCTAGACTCAATCTCAGTGACGACATACGATAATATCAGCGGTGCCACATTG
>JAZUGF010000026.1:0-11948 GCA_045641065.1 Paludibacteraceae bacterium
CTTTGCATCGCAATTAAGGAAAAACGGACACGATAAGTGAAACGAAAATAACTTAAGGGTGTGTACCAGAGTGGCCAAATGGGGCAGACTGTAAATCTGCTGGCTCTGCCTTCGGTGGTTCGAATCCATCCGCACCCACAAACAAATTGCGGAAGTAACTCAATTGATAGAGCGTCAGCCTTCCAAGCTGAAAGTTGCGGGTTTGAGCCCCGTCTTCCGCTCCAAGAGGAGAGAGAATCGAAAGGTTCTCTCTTTTTTTTGTTTGGTGCCGAACATTATAACGTTCGGCACCAAACAAAAAAAATGAAAAAAATGTTGTAAAATATAGTCGTTCACGAATTGTTTTTTGTATTTTTGCAAAACAATCGGTTTTTGTGTGAATTTGTCACGGCTGGTTGTGATTTATTGAATAATTGTAATTTAAAGATAAAAAATGGCAAAATTGAATTTTGGCGGCGTTATCGAGGAAGTGATGACACGCGATGAGTTTCCATTGGAGAAAGCACGTGAGGTTCTTAAGAACGAGACAATTGCAGTAATCGGATATGGTGTACAGGGTCCAGGTCAGAGCTTGAACCTACGTGACAACGGTTTCAATGTAATCGTTGGTCAGCGTCCAGGTAAGACTTACGACAAGGCAGTTGCTGATGGTTGGAAGCCAGGAGAGACTCTATTCGGTATCGAGGAGGCTTGTGAGAAGGCTACAATCGTTATGTGTCTTCTTTCAGATGCTGCTGTAATGTCAGTATGGCCAACAATCCAGAAGTATCTTACTCCAGGTAAGGCTCTTTACTTCTCACACGGATTCGCAATTACTTGGAACGATCGTACAGGTGTTGTTCCAGCTAAGGATATTGACGTTATCATGGTAGCTCCTAAGGGTTCAGGTACATCTCTACGTACAATGTTCCTAGAGGGTCGTGGTCTTAACTCTTCATACGCTGTTTACCAGGATGCAACAGGTAAGGCATTGGAGAAGACATTGGCACTTGGTATCGGAATTGGTTCAGGTTATATGTTCGAGACTACATTCCAGCGTGAGGCTACATCTGACCTAACAGGTGAGCGTGGTTCATTGATGGGTGCTATCCAGGGTCTACTTCTTGCTCAGTACGAGGTATTGCGTGAGAACGGTCATACTCCATCAGAGGCATTCAACGAGACAGTTGAGGAGCTTACTCAGTCTTTGATGCCATTGTTCGCAAAGAACGGTATGGACTGGATGTACGCTAACTGCTCTACTACAGCTCAGCGTGGTGCTTTGGATTGGATGACTCCATTCCACGATGCTATCAAGCCAGTTGTTGAGAAGCTTTACGCTAATGTTAAGTGCGGTAACGAGGCTCAGATCTCTATCGACGCTAACTCAAAGCCTGACTATCGTGTAGGTCTTGAGAAGGAGCTTAAGGCACTTCGTGAGAGCGAAATGTGGCAGACAGCTGTAACTGTACGTCAGTTGCGTCCAGAGAACAACTAATCAAATATTAGTTTGACAATATAAAGACCGTCTCGTAAGAGGCGGTCTTTACTTTTTTTAAGTAAAAAAAAGTTTAATTTCTTCGTTTTATGTCTCGCATTATTCGCAAATGATAAATAAGTTTCTTAATTTTGCAGTATAAAATTTAGAAATAAAACAAAAACAGATATGAAAAGAGTAATTTTATTTATTGCGGCATTCGTTACTGCTATTTGTGCTTTCGCTCAGGAGCAGGGTAAGGCTGTAATTGAATTTAAGAAGACTGTTCATAACTTTGGTACATTCCCAGAGGAGAACGGAAGAGTGTCTTGTTCATTTGTATTCGTGAACAAAGGTACAGAGGATTTGGTGTTGAGCAAGGTAAGAGCAAGTTGTGGTTGTACAACTCCAGATTGGACAAAGACTCCAGTGGCTCCTGGTGATAGTGGTGTTGTCAACGCTACTTACAACGCAACTGGTCGTCCTGGTGCATTTACTAAGACAATCACTGTTACAACACAGAACGCTGGTGAGCACCGTTTGACAATCAAGGGTGAGGTTATCCCTAAGGCTAAGAAGATTGAGGATGAGTATCCATTCAGCGTAGGTGATCTTCGTTTGAAGAACCAGAACATCTATTTGCACAAGATCAAGAATCCTGAGTCAAAGTCAGAGAAGTTGAAGATCTACAACAACGGTTCTGCTGATATCACTCCAACATTCAAGAACGTTCCTTCTTACATCACTGTAACTTGTGACAAGGAGGTTATCAAGCCTAAGACAGAAGCTGAGATTACAGTAGTTTACGACTCTAAGAAGTCTGAGGAGTGGGGAACAGTTGTTTCTAACTTCGCAATCGTTGCTGCTGGTGAGTCAAAGACAATTAACGTAAATGCTACAGTAGTAGAGGATTTCTCTAAGCTTACAGAGGAGCAGAAGAAGAACGCTCCAGTTATCTCAGTTGGTAGCGTCGTTCCAGTTAACGAGATCGCTAAAGGTTCTAAGAAGTCATTCTTGTTCAAGATTGAGAACAAGGGTAAGGATCCTTTGATCATCCGTAGCATTACAGCTCTTGATGACAATGTTGTTATCACTAAGCCTAAGAAGCCTATCAAGTCAGGTAAGTCTGGTGATGTTTCAATCACTATTGATGCTAAGAACATGAAGGTTGGTGACTTCACAAAGCGTTTGACTATTATTTCTAATGACCCTAACACAAGCAGAAAGGTTGTTTCTGTCAGCGGTACTGTAAAATAATTTTCATTTAAATTATAGGGACGACATGGGCTGACCTTGTCGTCCTTTTTTTAGTTTTTATAAATATATGGGTAGACGAATTCTAAAATTATTATCCTTTTTATTTATTCTTGCATCATTGATTTCATGTAAGGGTAATGATCATTTTGTAATTAAAGGAAAGATCAGGTGTCTACCTATGCCTCGAGCATACCTTACTTATATATCTCCGTTGACGGGAGTTAAGGACACTATAGCTCAAAGTGAAATATATGGAGGAGAATTTGTCTTTAGAGGTAGAGTGGATAATCCTTCAATGTGTCAGATTGAGATTGGTAACAGACATATAAATCTGATGGTGGAAAATACGGAGATTGAAGTGAACGGTACATTGATGATCCCAGATCAGATCCAAGTTACAGGAAGTATGTCTAATGATGATTGGACACGCATTCTTAGATTTGAAAGACGTTATGAAGCTCAACGTCGTAAACATTGGCTGAAAATTGTAAATACCGATGTCTTTGATGAAATTGAAAAATTGGAGACAGAGTATTATCAGGCTTTCGATTCTCTATACTATATGCTAAAGTCGGAAGTCGCAAACAACCCAACTTCTTTTGGTTGCACTTACTATGTGTATTATGCATATGTAAACCAGCTGTTTAGTTTGAATAAAATTGTTCAGTGTTTGAATATGCTGGACGAACCGTCTGTCGGATGTTCTGAATATTATAGATATTTAAAGGATGAGATGGCGTTATATTCTGGATTGGAAATCAATAAACATGCTCCTAATTTCAATGTCGTCACATCCGAAGGTGATACGTTGACATTGGATCATTATTATAATAAAAATCTATTTTTGTTTTTCACATCATCCTGGTGTGATTCATGTGATTCGTATGCAAGAGAACTTGATGAAGTTCATCGTCGTTTCAAATCTCCAGGATTTGAAGTTTTGGCAATATCTTTGGATAAGACGCAGGAAGGACTTGATGATTTAGTTGAAAAATCATGCGATTGGCCTATTGCGTGTGATTTCCAGTATTGGGAGAGTAGAATAACGAAACGATATGGAGTACAGAAAATTCCATATGGTGTTTTGATAGATGATAAGCAAAGAGTCAGTGCGATAAATCCGTCTATTCAGGCTCTAAGCTATAAGTTGAGAATTTTGCAAAATGAGTGATTTTATTTACGCTCTTCAGAGTAGATTTCAAGATATTCCATTATTAACTGCATTGCTGCTTGGTGTGCTTGTGGCGATCAGTCCTTGTACTATTGCTGCTAATCTTGCTGCATTGTCTTTTGTTTCTGTAGGATGTGATTCAAAGAAGTCCACACTTTCTCAGGGTGCAATCCTTGTGTTAGGAAAGTCGTTGGCTTATATTGTTCTAGCTATGGTATTGTCGCATTTCGCAGGTACAATGGAGGTCAGTGAACATTTTGCAGATACATATGTCCAGATAATTGGAATCCTTTTCATTATTGTTGGAGTGCTAATGCTCGATATTATTCATCTTCATGGTTTGGAAGGGTTGATTGTCCGTATGTTTAAGGGAGAGAATAAGAAGAATATCTATCAGACAATTCTTGTTGGTATGCTTTTAGCTATGGCGTTTTGTCCCGACGGTGCTGTTATATATTTTGGTATGATGCTTCCTCTTACTATAGCTGATAATCATTCTATATTGGTTCCACTATTTTTTGCAATTGGTGCAGCAATTCCTTTGCTTGTTGTTGTTTCTTTGTATGCCTATGGCGTAGAAAGAGTAGCGACAATGCAGACGAAGTTGTTCAGTGCAAACTCGATGGTTCGCAAGTTTGTAGGAGCCATGTTTATCATAGCAGGAATTTGTTTCATCACAGAATTTATTTTCCACCATGCGCATTAATCTGCTTAACATATTGTTGCTTACTTCATTTTCCTTGTCGGCAAAGCCAATTTTGGAGTTGTCGGAAGAGATTGTAGATTTTGGAGAGGTGAATATCGCAGACGGTGCTCAAACTAAAATGTTGGTGCTTAAGAATGTTGGAGATGAAGCATTGGTGATAAACCAAGTGTCGTCGACATGTCATTGTGTTGAGCCGGAATGGTCTATCAAACCAATAGCACCAGATTCAACTGACGGTATCAAGGTTGTGCTTAATCCAGATATGAGCGGAGTAATTAGTAAAAAACTTATAGTATACAGTAATGCGAAAAACAGACGAATGGTATTCCGCGTAAAAGCATTGGCTGTTAGAAATAGATAAAAATAAAGGAGATTATATGGCAGTTGTCCAAAATGAGGATTGCAAAGGGCGGAACGCCCTTGCCCTTCCCAAACGCGAGGCCGTAGGCCGAGCATATAAAGAAAAAAGCGTGTGTTGGACAACTCGTATATAATTGCCAAAATAAATTCGAACGTTTATGAAAAACTATATTGTCATATTTATTTTATCATTTTTTTTCTGTGTCTCTTGCACATTGAACAATAAAAATGGGAATTCGACAGGAGATAAAAGTGATAAAGATTCTTTGATGTCGTTACAAAATGGTTCCGCATTGGGTGTTGATAGTCTTAACCTAGGGTCGGATGGCGATTCAGCTGCGGTTTATTTTGGCCAGTTGATGCAAAAGATTTCTGAACACCCTCGTGATTATGTCGCATTCGGTGACTTTGAAAAAAAGCATTTCCTATTGAATGAATCTTCTATTTGTCCAGGTGTTTACCAATGCACGAAGATGGGGGATTTTTATTCGTTTGTATATTTGGATGGAGATGATTGTGAACGATATATTCACTATTTGATTGTTGATGGTCGATTCAATATCACTGATACGATGACTGTGTTTGTTGGTGGTTGTGAAGCAGAATTGTCGGAATCTGAGATATTTGCTTCAGATGAAGTGGGATCACATTATCACAAAGATACATTAGGAGAATATTGCTATTTTGAATTTTCTCATTTACCAAAGCTTAAGTTGACAGAAGAGTTTCTTTCTTTCTCTGAATCGACAACGTACACTGTGAAGAATATCCCAACAGGAGAGTTTATGTATGTGGATTTTGCCGATACTACTATATATTCGGTAGATGAGTCCGGTCGTTTACAGGTGGTTCGAGAGGTTTTTGATACATTCAGTGAAGATAAGATGCTTGAAAGAATGAAGCAGTAAAGCATGTAGTGTTGCGTGAGGGGAAATGCTGTCTATATGTTTAGCATAGATCTCCTGCTTTTTTTTGTGCAACGCAAGGGAGTCATTGTTCGACTCCAAATCAGATGGTAATTCGATATGATTGACGATTGGTTCTTCATGATTCAGCCTCACATTTCTCCTGAATCAATCCGACAAGTAAATCTAAATCCTTAGATGGTTTTTCCATCATCATCACCTGTAGCTTGCAATCTATAAGAGCAAGAATATCATCGGTTTCACGCCGAGCGATGTCGAGAGCCTTGCCTTTTTTTGTCCCTTTTTTCTGATTTCTTTCCTCCAACATTTTATTGCATTCGTCACACAGTTTAGTCATTTGCTTGATAGTTTCGCTGATTCCTACTGCTGATTGAATATCAGTGGAATAAATCTCATTAATGTTGTAGCAGAGAGTGGAGTAGCGAGCTATTGCTATTTCTAGTTTAAGATTTTGAGCGACGTTACTATCCGCATAAACTTGTTGCAATGATTCCGCCTGTTTACGAATGTTTGGATCGTCGGAAAGAGAAGCCACCATGAGTGTTTTTTTCACCACCGTCGACAGCAGATTTAATGAACGATAATTTTTCCTCAATTCAGAAGTGTATGGGGCAGATCTACCGTCGCCATAAAGAATTTCTTCTTTTGAAAGTGCGTCCTTAAGCTTTGATATGTAAAGAGATAAATCTTCCCTCAACGGACAGAGCTCCATCGTTGAGGCCACTTCGCTGAGAGTGCGAAAGTGTTTATCATTTGTCAGGGTGTAGACCCTAGAAATTTTAAAAAGGTTCATCTTAAAGACATATATTTCTTGCACACAATGCAACATAAACAGTCCAAACCTTACGTGATAAGTGATAAGTGATACAACTAATGACGAAGTCTACACCCGACAAATGTAAATCATATTCTATAAGCTCTCTGTTTATGACTACAAAATAAACTCATTTTTTTCTTTTAAGCAAATTTTTATATAAAAAAGTATCATAAAATATATAAATTTCTTTTGAAGAACATATTATTTTGTGTTTTTATATGAATTTATTATCAATTTAAATTGTGTGTTTATATTTTACATAATTTTATTTTTATATAAAAAATGAAATGAATTTTTATGTAAAATTTCTTACTTGTAAAGAAAAGCAAATGATTTGATTTTGACGCTCGCCCTTCGGGCTCGCGTTGAGAGTGGGGTTAGGGCGTCCCGCCCTTAACAATACTCATTTTGCTCACATTTCTGGTGGGGTAGGAACCAAATGATAAAAAACTGGCTCATGACAATCCTTATTGAACGTCTTTGTATAAACCTCTGAATTCTTTATCGGCTTTTGCGTATTGGAATTTGATGTCGAGAGCTACATCTGTGTGTTACTTTTTGAACAATTAAGTAGAAAATTTCATCAATGATTGCGGGAAAAATGATATATTTGCACGGATATTATAGAATGTAGAAAAAGAAATGTATAGAATAGGACTTGATGTGGGTTCAACCACAGCAAAAATAGTAGTTCTGGATGAGGATAAGGTGATATATTCTTCATACCGCAGACATCAGGCAAACCCTGGTGCGGTAATCAAGGATATATTGGTGGAGTTGAAGGATAAACTTCAGGATTCGCAATTCTCATTCTCTGTTACCGGTAGCGTGGGACTTGGACTTGCTGAGAGATGTGGTTTCAACTTTGTACAAGAAGTAGTTGGTGCGACAGAATACACTAAGAAGATGCATCCGGATGTGCGAACACTTATCGATATAGGTGGTGAGGATGCTAAAATCGTATACTTGAAAGATGGAAAAGTAGATAGCCTTCGTATGAACGGTAACTGTGCTGGTGGTACTGGTGCTTTTATCGATCAAATGGCGTTGTGCCTTGGTGTCGACGTTACTGAACTTAACGGTTTGGCAGAAAACGCAAAGGGTATCTATCCAATTGCGTCTCGTTGTGGTGTGTTCTCCAAAACAGATATACAGAATCTTATTGCAAGAAATGCTACTAAAGAGGATATCTCAGCAAGTATCTTCCGTGCTGTCGCTGTGCAGACTGCAAGTGCGTTGAGCCACGGTTGTGAGGTGCTTCCTAAGGTGTTGCTTTGCGGAGGTCCGTTGACTTTCATTCCAGCTCTTCGTAAAGCTCTTGCTGACTACTTCCACCTAGATATCAATAAAGACATTATCTCTCCAGAACTTGCAAACTTTATCCCAGCTTGGGGTACTGCAATTGCAGAGGCTGGAGAAAAACGATACACCGTCGAATCTCTTTCTAATATCCTTGATTCTCAAGAGGCTAAGACAATCAGAAAGGAGAGTATCTACTCTGTAGCTATGCCTCCCGTCTTCAAGGGCGAGGATGATTATCAGTCTTGGCTAAAGGATAAGAGCAACGACGACATCAAGTTCAAATCTTTGACAGACGCCGATGACAAGTGCTATCTTGGTATCGACTCTGGTTCTACTACAACTAAGATCGTTCTAACTAATATCAATGGAGAGATCCTATTCCGTTACTACGCACACAATGGAGGTAATCCAGTGCAGGCTGTGGCAAAGGGATTGGGTGAGTTGAAATCTCAGGCCGACGCCGCAGGTGTCAAATTGAACATCGCAGGAGGTTGTTCAACTGGTTATGGTGAGGATTTGATCAAGGCTGCGTTCTCTCTAAATTATGGTATGATTGAGACAATGGCACACTACGTTGCTGCAAAGAGCATCAGCCCTAATGTGTCGTTCATCTTGGATATCGGTGGCCAGGATATGAAGGCTATCTATGTTGACGGTGGTGTCTTGACACGTATGGAGATCAACGAGGCATGTAGTTCTGGTTGTGGATCATTTATTGAGACATTCGCTCAGACACTTGGTTGCGAGATCGGACAGTTTGTTCGTGAGGCAACAAAGAGTGAGCATCCTTGCGACTTGGGTACACGATGCACTGTGTTTATGAACTCGAAGGTTAAGCAGGTGCTACGTGAGGGTTACTCAATCAGCGATATTTCTGCAGGTTTGGCATACTCAGTTGTAAAGAACTGTTTGTTCAAGGTGTTGAAAATCAAGAATTACGATGAACTTGGAAAGAACATTGTGCTTCAGGGAGGCACAATGCGTAACGATGCAGTCGTAAAGGCATTTGAAAATTTGACAGGCAAGCGAGTTTGCCGAAACAATATTCCTGAGTTGATGGGTGCGTATGGATGTGCTCTATACGCTATCGAGCAGAGCAAGAAGGCAGCCAACGAGGCTCGTCCGCTTGAAACACTTATGAATGCGGCGGAGTTTGAAATCCGTCCATTGCAGTGTAAGGGTTGTGAGAACAACTGTCGCATCACTCAGTACACATTCAAGAATGGGTCAAAGTACTATTCTGGAAACAAGTGTGAGAAGATCTTCACTAATGGTGGAGATGCAGTAGAGAAGGGAGAGAATATGAGTGATATGAAGTATCACTTGACATTCGACCTTCCAGAGAATGAAGGAAAGCGCGGATTGCCAACAATCGGTATTCCACGTGCATTGAATATGTATGAGGAATTCCCATTCTGGTATTCAATGTTCACTAACCTTGGATTCAAGGTTGTGTTGAGCTCTACTTCAACATATACAAATTATGAGAAGGGTGTGCACTCGGTAATGAGTGATAACATCTGTTTCCCAGCCAAACTTATCCATAGCCACATTTATGAGTTGGCTGATAAGGTTGACAGAATCTTCTATCCTCGCGTGGTGCATGAGCGTACAGAGGATAAGAACGCACAGAACAGTTTCAACTGTCCTATCATCATCGGTTATCCAGACGTGGTTGATTCAGCAATCACAGTTAAGGTTCCGATTGATTCTCCAATCGTGGCGTTCAAGAATTCTAAGCTTCTTCGTGAGCAGATGCTTGTTTATTTCACTACTTTCGGTATCAAGAGAAACGATATCTTGAAGGCTGTGGATCAGGCAGAGAAGGATTGGACAAAGTGGGGAGAGGAATTGCGTCGCAACAATGTGCTTGCACTTGAGAATGCACGCAAGAAGAAGAAAATGACTATTTTGCTTGCTGGTCGTCCATACCATACAGATCCACTTGTGCAGCATAGAATTTCTGAGATGATTGCCAAACTTGGTGTTGAGGTGATCACAGAGGAGATCGCACGTGGTGGTGCAGTGGTACTTCAGAGCGACACTCCAGAGGCATTCCATATCCGTCAGTGGAGTTATGTCAACCGTATCTTGAATGCAGCCCAGTGGGTGGCAGAGCAGGATAGTGATGTACATTTTGTAGAGATGACATCATTCGGTTGTGGACCAGACGCATTCTTGACTGACGAAATCAGAAGTATCCTATCGCGTCATGGAAAGTCATTGACGCTTTTGAAGATCGATGACGTGAACAACATCGGCTCATTGAAACTACGTGTACGTTCGTTGATTGACAGTTTGAAATATGAGTACGAGGCAAAGGGTGGTGTTGCAGAGAGAAGAAAAGAGCCATTTGTGAAGACTGGAATCTTCGCTGAGGGTGATAAGGCAACAAAGACTATTCTTGCACCGTTCTTTACAGAATATATGTCTCCGCTTCTACCGTCGGCATTCAAGGCAATCGGCTATAATCTAGTAGCGTTGCCAATGGGTGATGCCCAGAGTAACGAAGAGGGATTAAGATATTCAAATAATGAGGTTTGCTATCCTGCGACGTTGGTTGTCGGCGACTTCATCAAGGCATTGAAGAGTGGCAAATACGATATTAACAATACCGCTGTGACAATCACACAGTTAGGTCAGTGTCGTGCCACAAACTATCCAGCTTTGATCAAGAGAGCTTTAGTCGACGCCGGATTCTCACAGGTGCCAGTTATCTCACTTGGTATTCCAAACAAAGAGGAGTATCCAGGCTTTAATCTTCCATACAAGACAGCCGGTCCGATCGTGTTGAACTCATTGCTTTATGGCGACTGGATCTCAATCATGTATCATGCTATCGCAGTGCGTGAGAAGACGAAAGGTGAGGCAAGAGCGATGAGAGACAAGTATCTTGAACTTGCTAAGCCACTTATTGAGGCACGCAAGAGTAAGAAACTAATCGGATTGCTAAAAGAGGCTGCAGAGGATTTCAACTCAATCGCAGTTTACGACAAGACATATCCAAAGGCAGGTATCGCAGGAGAGATCTTCTTGAAGTTTAATCCATACTCACACAAGCATATCTCAGATTGGTTGATGGATCACGGAGTGGAGGTGCTTCCACCAACATTCCACAACTTCTTCTTGAAGATCCTTGTAAATATCGAGTTCAATAGAAAGAACAAGATCATCGATCCAAAGTTGCCATCATGGACAATGGATTTGATCTATCGAATGGTATACAGCCGTGTCAAGAGTTTTGAGAAGGCAGCGTCTAAATTCAGATATTTCGAGCCAGAACCAGATATCCGCACAATAAGCAAGTGGGCAGAGGAAGTCCTTTGCTTGACAGTGCAAAGTGGAGAAGGATGGTTGCTACCGGCTGAGACAATCCAGTATATGAAGCAAGGCTGCAACAACGTCGTCAGCCTACAGCCATTCGGATGTATTGCCAACCACATCTGTGCGCGTGGTATTGAGAAGAAGATGAAGACATTGTATCCTCAGCTCAACATGTTAGCACTCGACTTCGATGGCGGAGTGAGTGAGGCCAATATTGCCAACAGATTGCTGTTGTTTATCAGCAATATGAAATAATTTGCCTGTGGATCGGATTTAAGGTTGCATAAATTCGATCCATTTGGTAAAATTGTAATGTTATTATTATGTCATTAATTTGTAAAAGTAAGGAGAAGATAACAGTTGTTGAAGATTAATTTATAGAAAATTTTTGAATTGATTAGGACGACAGTCAAATGAGATTGGATTAGCAGTATTTTCCATAAAAGTAGTGTCCATTTGAATTCCGTGAGAATTTTCGAAAAAAAAACATTCCGAATGTTTATAAATAAATAAACTTTTGTATTTTTGTAAAAAATGGAAGAAAGAAAAATAAAAGCCTATAAACATTATTTTAAGGATTTTATAGAATCGTTGAATGAAAATGAATCTAGAAAAGTGTTCTATGTCTT
>JAZUGF010000027.1:0-2745 GCA_045641065.1 Paludibacteraceae bacterium
GGTGCGCAGGCAGTTGTCAGTGGAGACTTTGCAGTAGGAGAGAACAAAGTGTATGTCCGCAAGGTGTCTACAACAGGCGGTCATTGTGCAAGTGCTGTTGCTTCGTATGACTTCAAGTTATATGAGGAGTTGACTATTGGCGAGTTAGTATCTACAACTTCAACATCTATCAGATGTCCTGGTGACAACAAATTGACGCTTAATGTTCTTGGAGTCAACGGAGGAAGTGGAGAGTATGCCATCACATGGCAGTATAAGAGCGAGGGAGGAAGCTGGATTCCATTTAGCAGCACAAGTTCGTTGCCGTTTGAAATTAAAATAGCGGATCCAATATTCGGATTAGATGGTGCGATATTCCAGCTTGGAGTTGAAGGATTATCCACAACCACAACATTCCGAGCACTTGTTTCAAGCACAGGAGATTACAAGGGAGCTGTCAAGTATACTAACGAATATAAGGTTGAATACTATGAGCCGTTGAAGGACGAGGGCATTGACATTTCTGAGGAAGAGATATGCTATGGATCGACAATCGACGGAATTGTAGGCAAGTCTACAACAGGAGGAAACGTGTCTTCTCCTTATCAGTACCAATGGTATAAGACAACCGACAGAGAAGCTGGTGAGTGGGAGGCTATTCCTTCCGCCACAAAGCAGAACTATACGAAGATAGACACCCTATTTGAGACAACGTTCTACAAGAGAGTTGTTGTAGACGGATGTGGAAGCAAACTTGAAAGCGTGTCGAAAAGAGTTGGTGTGAACGACAAGGTTGAGATCAAGCCGGAAGACATTGGATACGCAGCGATTGTTTCAGACGGAAACGTAGCTACAATGTGGGGAATGCCAAACGGGGTGGCAGATGCAAGCCAGTACGTATGGTATGACGAGAAATGGCAGACACTTGACACAACAAAAATAAGTCAAGTGTATACTACAAAAAAATCATTGACAGTATCAGAAGTGAACCAACATAGCAAGGTGTATGTGTACTATGCAAAAAAATATCTTGGAGGATGTTTGAGCTACAACAGCGACACTTTGTTTGTTACAGTGAGCAAGAACACAAGCGGAAATATCTTTGTGAATGCAGAGAACGAGGATAACTTCTGGGTGTGCTCAGGAACAACGGATATTGAGATTCTTTCTGAAAGCAATCCTTTGAACGCAAAGGTGTATAAGTGGTACTATAGAATAACAGAATATAATGCCGATGGTGATGAGGTGACTGGAGATTGGGATTATGTACGAGGAACTATAGAGGCGACTGCTACGGGAGAGAACATCAACCTTGACACTTGCGGATTGACAAGGGATGCCCTAAAGAACGCAAAGGGAAGAAGAAAATTCATTGAGTTGAAGAGACTTGTGACATTTGACGTTGCTGGCAAAGAGAGCACAATGGAAAGCAATGTTGTGAGAATCAACATTGTTCCTACAATGGAGTCTATCCCTCTATCAAGAGAAATGATTGCAGGTACAATATCAAGTAAGAAGGTTAATTACTGTAAGGGAGATATTGCCGAGCGGGTATATGGAGACGAATATATGGATCCGTCAAGTCCAGTGAGTGAAATATGGATTAACTCAAACAAATATTTTGGACCAGGATTGTATGATGCAGGATATAAGGGAGGGGTAAACACATGGTTTGAGTATAGCGTAGACAGAACTAATTACGACACGGTAAGCATGTATAATTTTGAAGAGGACAATAAGTTTGCGAGTGCTTTCTATCCAGGAGACGGAATTGAAGGATATATGAACCAAACTTATCGAGTGCGTCGTGGAGTCTCTGACGGATGTTCAAGCGTCTACACAAACGAGCTTGTCTTGACTGTAAGTGATGAGGTGACGGATTTGTCAGAAATCTCAATGTCCGCTTATGAACCAGGCAAAACAGAAAAATGGGATATGTTAAGAAAAGGCTTTGAGGTAGGAGACAGTCTTGTGGTATCAGTGGATACAAGAGACGTGTTTGATTACAAGTGGAGTCTTGACAGTATGTTTAAGGATACATACGAATCCAATCTAAGATATTACGGATTCTTAATCGACGATAATGTCGCTATAAATCTTATGGATGATCCAAATATCTATCTAAGACGAAAGAGCCGTGATTGTTGGTCTTCTTCATTGCAGATTCCTATCGCGCTTGGAACTGCAAGCAAGGGTGGTCTGATTTCGGAGACTCAGAAGGTATGCTTTGGAGCTGACTTCAAGGGCATCAATAATATTGAGGAGGCGAGCGGAGAATGGATAGCACCTAAACATGCTGAAATGAAGTGGAGCTACGGATGGCAGTGGTCGCAGGATAGTGTCAAGTGGGTAAAAATTGAAGATTCGAATAGTATTAGTTTGAGTGCAGAGCTGGTAAACAAATACGTCGATCCATTGAAACTTATGTCTGGTAAGACAACTTATTTCCGTCGTATGGCGACTAACGACTCTTCTAGAGTAAGATACTCTAATGTGGCAGTGTTGTCATATTATGAAGAAATGAAGCCGGGTGTGTTGAGTGACGACCAGAACGGAAAAACAGGCTATTGTGCAGGTGATGACCTTCCAGTTATCTCTACAACTCTGCCAACAGGAGGAACATTTGAGGAGAATGGTGTAAGCTACACATGGAAGCTATCTATAGATGGAGGCGAGTATGTAGAATTGCCGACAAAGAAAACGACTCTTGACCTTGCGTTTGTGGACACTATCTACAACCAGACTCTTGACAAGAATGTGGAAGTT
>JAZUGF010000028.1:0-4467 GCA_045641065.1 Paludibacteraceae bacterium
ACAAAGGTAAAAAACATCGTTTTTATGGCAACTACTTGTCGTTGTCATCTGCAAATTCACTTGTTTGACTTGTTGATTTTTGCAAAATTTCGCGTTGCTCATTTTGCAAAAATCAATCACACTGCAAACTTAGAGGAGGACGAGCGTCTCAAGTTTGTTTGGACAACAGCTATTTTTTATCTAATTTTGACATAAAACAAAAACGGATAGGATCCAACCTATCCGTTTTTTGTTATAATCAATATCTACCTAACTATTTCTTTTTTTCCCAAAACTGAAGAATGGTTTCAAAGTCGGCTTCTTATCACCAGGCTTTACCTCATCTATTCCATAACGATAACTTGATGCCCACGAGAAGCCAAGGGATTTAGAAGCTTTAATCAATTTTTCCTTATGATCATCAGGCAATTTTGAATAGGCTGATACTATAATCTTAGTATTGCGTATTGGATTCTCATAAAGTTCGGCAAAACTCTTGGCTCCACAACTGCTTACTATTGAGAATACCTTCTCTGTAACAAACTTACGGTCATCAAGCGACATCTCCTTCAAGAATTCAGCAAACGTATGATCTGCCACATCTCTCACCCATTCATTTTCAACTTCAGACACAAAACCTGCTCGTCTGACCATCCAGAGAACTGGATTATGTTGTTTTATTCCTGAACACTGGCTTTTAACTGCCACATAATCATCCTCATGTTCAAGAAGCATCCCCACTATTGAATCAGAAGGCACAAACGTATGGATCTTTTCTTTAGTTGCTTTATAGCGAGGTGAATCCTGAATTCTGTCAAGAAAACCGGGACCATCAAAATTGTAGATTCCAATCACATCGTCGAGACGCTCTTCTTTCATTTTCAAGAAGGTATAGAGAGCCTCATTTCCGCCTTTGGAATGTCCGACTATATAATATTTCTTTCCTGTCTCAGATTCGTTCATATACCTAACTGCTTCTGCTTGGCCTGGTATCTCACGAAGATAAGATAACATGCAATCCTCTTTCCAACCAATTATAGAAGAATCCGTACCACGATAAGTCACAATCCTAGTTCCATCTGGCAATTCAAATGTGACAGCAGCAAACTGGATTACCCTATCCTCATCAAAGATATTCCTAAAATCGACGACACGTATGCCTCCAAATCTATCCGTCTTCACGGCAAGATCTAGGACATATGGAGCAGTCTTTCTTGGTACAATGTCGTTTTCAATATCTATATTCCTATCAATCTCACCGAAAATCTCTACATTGTCATCATGAAGTTTGACATACTCAGATAATGTGTATCCACGTACATCTGTGAGTATCTGATAAAAATGCTCAAACTCGTAATAGGAAATCAACGAGAAAATCAAGGCATCCACTTCATTAAACGGATCCCTTTCAAAAGGCAAATCACCACGCCACTCTAGATAGTCGAGCATATTCATAAAACAGATGGTTTTAAATGATCGTCTGCAAAATTAAGGTATTTAAGAAAGAGAAACAAAAAGGGAATGTCAATATTTGACATTCCCCAAACAAAAACTAATTTATAAGGATATTTTATTGTCCGACTGATTACCAGTTTCTCCACTTTGTTTCCCAACCGTTGGCATTACAGAACTTTCCTCCGTTCTGCAAGAACTCTTTCTCCCACTGTTTCTCTCCACACAAATGCCATCTGATCCATGCGACGCAACAGTTAGATCCACCCCATGGACCATAACCGTGACCTTCATTACCTTTGATTCCAAGCCACATTGGAGCTGTGACTGACGGATAATTGAAATCGCCTACCGCATTGTCGTATGCCATATCTGTATGACCTGTGATGATACCTGTTGGGATTGTCAAACCTACGGAACCGCTATGCTCGTCGAAACTTCCACTGTTAAGAAGCATCAAACATGCCACACGCTTGTCTATCTTAGCACATCCCTGGGCTTCCATACCTCCCTGTGAGTGTCCACAGATAGCCACACGCTCCATATTTAGTTTTTTATACAATCTCGAGTTTGGATCATTGTTCTTAGCCTCAAGCCAGTCGAATGCCTTCTTAGCATCGTTACCATCCCATGAAGATGGTTCTGAGTAGACCACAAAGCCCATAGATGCAAGACGCTTTGGAATTGTAGGCTGTGAGTTTGGTGTCTCTCCACCTCCAGGACAGAAGATTACCACTGGGTGAAGCACGTTAGGATCATTAGACAACTCCTTAGGATAAGCCAAGACTCCCTTTCCGCTTGGCCCGTTGTACTCGTCCCAATTGTAGGCACAAGGTCCATCAACATCCACGTTGTCTCCCTTCAAAAAAAATGATTTCTCTACAACCACAGGTTCTGCAACTGTAGGTTTCTCAAATGTCACGCTGTCGACGTCGCTGATAGCGTATTCGACGAATGTTCCGTCTTTCTTGCAGACGTAAAGTGAGCTCTGTGCAAAAACTGTTGCAGCAGAGACAAGCGATGCTGCGATGGCAACGCTCTTAAATAATGTTTTCATGTTATTGTGTGTGTTTTAAGTTGAGTACAAATATATAAATTTCTCGCTGAATATCACAAGAATATAGAAAAAAGATGGCGACGGAATGATTCCCGTCGCCACTTTTATAATTGGATATTAGTCCTTAATTAGCTTGACTGTCTTTGTGCCATTTGAGATTGCATAGATTCCAGAAGCAAGGTCTGAGACTACGATTTCCATCTCCTCAGCCTCAGCAACGAATGCCTTAACCACAACACCATTCATTGATGTGATTGTGATGATGTCTCCGTCTGTCAAACCACCGACTTTGACAACTGTCTTAGCAGGATTTGGCTCTACTGAAAGTGAAGTCGCAGTTGCATCGACTGTCTCAACATCTGTTGGCTCCTCGTAGAACATCTGCCATGCGTCAAACTTCAACTCTCCGCTGAATGTGAAGAACAAGTCAGTAGCAACTGATAGATCCTTGCTCAACTTACACTCAAACTCCTCGAATGATGTGTTAGCCTCAACGTTCAAGTATCCGATTACAGGACCATTAGCCGAACCTGTTGTGATTCTGATTGCACCTCCACATGGAGCAGATACGCGAGCCTTAAACTTGTTAACGCCCTGTGCCTTAACTCCGCAAAGACCAATCCAAGAACCATTCTTTCCGCTTACAGCCATGTTAGTAGATTTGCCTACATAGTTAGACTCAATTCCACTCTGCCATGCGAAACACTCAGCCTGAATCCACTTAGTACCGTCAACAGGAACAACCTGATCAACACCCTTAGTAGTACCAGCGTTTACTCCCAAGATTCTACCAGCCGACTCATCTACGTTAGCATAGTCAACGTGTGAGCAACGGTAACCACCGCTTACACCGATCTGGTTCTGAATCCACTGGCTGTGGTAGCAGATGTACCACTTGTTCTTGAACTTGAAGAATCCGTGGTGGTTGTTACCATTAGCACCAAGCCACTTTGATGGATTGTCAAATACCTTATGGTCGAAATTAAATCCAGACATAGGATTTGAAGAGTTCATTGTAGCGATAACAGCATTGCTGATACCGATGTTGTTACCACCTGTGTTCCAGTTAGTACAGTATGAGTAAACATACTTGTTTCCGATCTTGTTGATACCAGCATCCTCAAATAGATATGGTGGTTTCAAAGTTGAAGGAGTTCCCTCAACGCTGATGAAATCCTTACCTAGTTTAGCGATACGTGCAGTACCTGGGTCTGCATTCTGACCTGTTGGCACACCACCACCGAAGTATAGATAACCTGTACCGTCGTCATCAACAAGAACAGCAGGGTCGAACAACCAAGTTACATTCGAACAGTTAGGAGTAGAACGAGTGATCAAACCAGCTCCGTTCTTGACATCCTCCCATGGTCCGTATGGAGTGTTAGCAGCAACTACATAAATACCGTTACCGTTGTTAGCGAAGTATAGGAAGAAACGATCCTTACCGTTTACCTTAGCATGACAAGCAGTTGGAGCCCAAGAGTTGACTGCTTTTGAGATACCTCCAGTACCAGCTACCTTCATTGGTCCGTGGTCTGTCCAGTTTACAAGGTCACCAGAAGATACACAGACGATCTCTGTGATCTTGCCGTAACCATTATCCTTGATATTACCATTGTTGTCGTACTCGTAGATGTCGTGAGTCATGTAGATATATACAGAGTCACCGTAAACCATTGCACATGGGTCAGCACCGTAACGCTGAGTCATGATTGGGTTGTGGTTTGCAGTTGGCTTAACCTTAGGGTTAACATTGCTCAATGCGATCGATGAGAATATAGAAGCCAACTCAGTATTGTCACGATCACCGATCACACAACCGTTAGCATCGTATGGCTCAGCACCGTTTGACTCATACTTCTCGAACTTCAAGTAGTCGATATCAAGCCAGTCACCAGTGATCTTCAACTGAAGAGTGTGCTTACCAGCAGAGATCTCCTTAGTACGGGCAACCACTGTAGAGAACTTAGAGAAATCAC
>JAZUGF010000029.1:0-14645 GCA_045641065.1 Paludibacteraceae bacterium
ATATCGTGTTCACGCTTTCGCCTTTCTTAAGTAGTCGCATATATTTCTGCAACTCCTTCTTCCCGTGCTTTCCGCTCTCTTGCTTTTTGCTCATAATTTAACCCCTAAAGTTTTTTGTCTAACTTTAGGGGTTCATATCAGTAATGTCGCCTTTTTTTGCGAAAATTTCTCCCCATTTATTTGGTATTTAAAAATCCATTCGTAACTTTGCAGTACAAAGTACTTTTAATTCGTACAGAGACATGAAAGAAAGTGAAGCATTAAATACATTGAACGATATCAGAGAGATGATGGCGAAGTCGTCAAAGGTTCTTTCTTTGAGTGGTACGTCGTCAATTATCGTCGGCATCTTGGCAATTGTGGCATCATACATCGCCAACTGCATTTTGGAGAATCCGTCGTTGGCTCAGGATGACAAAACGATTGCTCTATTAAGTGAGGGTGGTTTACTTCTTGCCATTTGCGTTAGTATCGTATTCTTCTTCTCTAAAAAGAAGGCTTCAAAGAGTAACATGTCATTCCGTATGGATCAGACCACTAAACAGATGTTATGGAACTTTGGTCTTCCTCTTTTGATTGGTGGTATACTTTGCTTGATTTTTGTGATGAAGGGTGTGTATGGCATGACTTCGTCGATGATGCTTATATTCTACGGTTTGGCTCTTTTTTGTGGTTCGACATACACTTACTCGACAGCAAAATATTTGGGTTATGCCAATATAGTATTAGGTTTGATCGACTGTGCTATTAGCAACCATGCCATTCTATTCTGGGCTTTAGGCTTCGGTCTTTGCCACATCATCTACGGTATATTCTTCTATTTCAAACATGAAAGAAATTGATCATGAAGGATGAGTTGAAGAATATAAACAAGGCTTTTGAAAGCAAGGTGCGTCTAGGCATCATGTCGGCACTGATGGTGAACGAGGAACTTGACTTCGTGAGCCTGAAGAGTCTGCTTGAGTTGACCGACGGCAACCTGGCTAGCCATACCAAAAGTTTGGAGGAACTTGGGTATATCCAGAGCCGTAAACAGTTTATCGGCCGTAAACCCAACACTACTTTCCAAATCACAGAGCTTGGTAGGGCTGCTTTCGCTGAGCACTTGAATGCTTTGGAGTCTTTTCTTAAGCTTTCGAGAGGGTAGTGGCCTCTTTTTTTTACTCATATACTTTGTAATTCAAAGTACTTTAAAATTTTTAGATTATGGAAACACAAGATTTTAACACAATGGAGACTACTCCAAAGACAACAAGTAAGGGTACAGGTTTTAAGATGATTATCATCACCGTGCTATCACTATTGATGCTTATCCCTATGGCTATGATCGAGAATCTGATTGAGGAGCGTAAGTCGACGTCTGATCAGATTATCGAGAAGGTTACTGGACAATGGTGTGCTGCTCAGAACATTGTTGGCCCAACATTGTCTGTTAAGCAAGGTACATGGTCTACAGTTTCAGATGAGGAGGAGGGTGTTCCTGTAACTAATCCTTCTGCAAAGAAACATGTGGAGAGAGTGAAGGTGTTATTGCCTAAAAAACTAAATGTCAAGGGTGACATTCAGAATGAAACTCGTAAGAAGGGGTTGTATCAGGTTTCAATTTTCAAAGCTCCTATTGAGTTGGATGGCTCATTTGAGTTGAGCGACGCGATGCAGAATTCAATTTCGGAGAATAATCAGGTGATTGTGAATTTTTCGTTGAGTGATCTTAAATGTATCACAGAGGAAATGAAGATCACAATCGCTGGTAAGGAGTTGGAGTTGAAGCCAAGTGGCAACGGTTTACTTTCTGGAATGAGTCAACTTTCAGCAACAGTGGATTTGAACGGAGTGGAGAATCTCAAGAATATTCCTTTCAGTATGAAGTTTAACATCAAGGGTTCACAGTCGATCAAGTTTGCTCCTGTTGGTGAGATGACCACCGTCGCACTGACATCAAATGCCACAACTCCAAGTTTCACTGGCAATTTCCTTCCTGAAGAGAATAATGTGAGCGACGCGGGATTCACAAGCAATTGGAAAATCTCTTGCCTCAACAGAAATTATCCGCAGGAATTAGATGAGCCATCTTATGATGTAAAGAATTCAATTAACAACTCTATGTTCGGCGTCGACTTGCTAATTCCAGTACAGCATTATCAGCAGTCACTTCGTTGCACTAAATACGCTATGCTATTCATCATGCTCACATTTGCAGTCTTCTTCTTTGTGGAGCATATTCAGCAGAAGAACATCCATCCGATCCAGTATCTTCTCGTCGGCCTTGCTCTTACATTGTTCTACTCGTTGCTAATCTCATTGTCGGAGCATATCGGATTCACACCTGCTTATATGGTGGCATCCGCAATGACAATCACAATGCTCACACTCTACACTGCTGCGGTGTTGCGCATTAAGAAGACGGCATTTTCTATCGGTGGTATTCTGACGGTACTTTACATCTACATTTTCGTGCTAATCCGAATGGAAACATACGCTTTGGTTGCAGGAAGTGTTGGTCTATTCTTCATCTTGGCTGGTATCATGTACTTGTCGCAGAAGGTAGATTGGAATAAGGTTGTAAAGTAATGAACTAAAAATTATATTACTGTTACTTAAAAATTTACTAACTATGGATGGTATCTTATTGTTATTATTTTTTATTGGATTTACAATCTACACGATAATAATCTGTGTTGTACGTTTCTTACTCATATTTTTTAGCTGACTATGAAACGAAACATTTATATTTTCCTGTTCGTGGTCATCTTCTTGCAGGAAGTCATTATTGCTATGTATGTAAAAGACCAGTTTCTCCGTCCATACGGTGGAGACATCATAGTGGAGTGGTTAATCTACTGCTTTGTACGCATCTTCTACCCAAAGAAATACAAAGCATTGCCATTCTACATCTTTCTATTCTCCGTCGGCATAGAGATCACTCAATATTTCAAGTTGGTGGATGTGTTAGGGTGGGGCGACAATGCAGTTGCCCGTGCAGTGATGGGAACATCGTTTGCTTGGGCTGACATTATATGCTACGCGATTGGATGGGTAAGCATTCTGTTAGGTCAGGAGATTTGGAAGGAAAGGCAACGAATTTAGTCCAAATATACAATTCGTATTTTTTTGAATTTTAGAATTTATTTTTGAATTTCAAAATTTGTTGCTAATTTTGTGATGTTAAATTCTAATATTTATGAGGATAATATCACGTACAAAAATTATTGACTACTACACTGAGCACGCTGATTCAAAGGTTGCTTTAGAAGAGTGGTATACTAAAACTAAAGCTGCTCAGTGGACATGCTTTGATGACATAAAAAGAACTTTCAATAGCGTGGATGCTGTCGGTAATCAGCATTATGTTTTCAATATTCGAGGTAACAACTATAGACTTATTGTTGTTATAAAGTTTACCATTGGAACTGTGCTGATTCGGTTTGTAGGTACTCACGCAGAATATGATAAAATTGATGCATCAACTATTTAACAAAGATAATATGGCAAAAATTACAACAAAAACAGCGTATGACGCTACTATGGAGCGTATAGAGGAATTATTGCCATTGATTAATGACAATACTCCTGTTACTGATAAAAACTCTATAGAGTTAGATCTTTTGACCGCTATGGTAGAAGAGTATGAGGAAGAACATTACCCAATCGAACAGCCTTCGTTGGTTGATGTTATGAAACTTCGTATGTATGAGATGGGACTAACCCAAGCTAAACTTGCTGAGTTGTTAGGGGTGAGTTCTTCTCGAGTTAGTGATATTTTCAATGGCCGATGTGAACCAACTTTGCAACTGGCTCGTGAGATCTGCCGAAAGATGAATGTTGACGCTCGTATTGTGTTGGGTGTGTGATTATTTAAGCTATATCCAATTATGAATTATGAATTTTGCATTATGAATTAATATAAAATTCTTATCTTTGTAGCAATAACAAAGAACTTATGAATATAGCAACTCTTATATCTGGCGGTGTCGACAGCTCTGTTGTCGTGCATCAACTATGCGAACAAGGCCTAAAGCCAGATCTTTTCTATATACAAATTGGTGGCGGATGCGACGGTTTGTCGGACTGCTCTATGGATGATGATATCATGATCTCCACTATGATTGCAAAAAAATATGGTTTGCAGTTCGACGTGGTGAATCTCCACAAAGAATATTGGGAAAACGTGGTTGGTTATGCCAAGGAGAAGGTGATGCGTGGACTTACTCCTAATCCTGACGTGATGTGCAACAAATTCATCAAGTTTGGTATGTTTGAGGAGAGAGTAGGCCATCAGTACGATTTCACTGCCACTGGACACTATGCAAGAGCCGTCAGAGAGAATGGTTTGACTTGGCTTTGCACAGCTCCGGATCCAATCAAAGACCAGACTGATTTCTTATCCCAGCTATCACAGAAGCAGATCGCTAAGTCGATGTTCCCAATCGGTGACATGATGAAAAGTGAAGTACGTAGAATCGCTCAAGAATCGCGTCTGCCAAGCGCATACAGAAAGGATAGTCAGGGAATTTGCTTCCTTGGCAAATTCAAATACAACGATTTCTTGAAGAATATCGTAGGCGAGAAGGAGGGAAATATCGTCGACAGAGAGAGTGGAAAAATCTTAGGAAAACATAAAGGATTCTGGTATCACACAATCGGTCAGCGTAAAGGTCTTGGTTTGAGTGGCGGACCATGGTTTGTTGTCGACAAGGATATTGACGACAACGTGGTGTATGTCTCTCGTTGTGAGCAGAAGGGCGGAATCTACGGAAATAATTTCATCGTGACTGGTTTCAACCACCTTACTTTATCAGAACATCCGTGGAAGGCAGGGGAAGTGTACGATGTAAAATTTAAGATCCGTCACACAGAGATGTTGAAGTGTGGAAAACTACGTCTAGCAGACAATGGAATAGATTTGAATGTGGAGAGTCCAGAACCGATTCAGGGTATAGCTCCAGGTCAGTTTGGGGTTATCTACGACGAAGTTGGTAATAAATGCTACGGAAGTGGCGAAATCCGTTTGCTATTGTAAGAGATGAAGAGACTGATATCTGCAATATTCGCTTTGTGGTTTACGGCCTCTTCGTTTGCCCAGGATAAGGTTTGCCCGCTTGAGGGTGAAGGACTTTGGGCTTTTTATGCTCGCGTCGGCTTGAATACCAAGGAGTTGCGTGACCAATTTTTTGCTCTTAATAAAGGACGATTTGGAAAAGATTCCACATTGTTGACGGGAGTGTCGTATAAAATTCCTCATGCTGGAGATTCAAAGATTACGACAAATACAGAAGAAAAGACTACCGTCGACACTACGAAGAAGATCAAGAAAGTCACTGTAAAGGATAAGGTTTGTCCGTTAGAAGGAGAAGGATTGTGGGCATTCTATGCTCGCGTCGGCTTGAATACCAAGGATTTACGTGATGTCTTCTTGGATATCAATCAAGGACGATTTGGAAAAGACGCATCATTGTTGACGGGAGTGTATTATAAGATCCCTACGATGGATGATGTTGAGACTGAAACCGCTCCTGTGGCTAAAGATCAGGTGCCGATGAAACCTCAGAAGAGCGACGTCATCGAGAAACTATTCGGAAAGGATTATGAACGAGTGCCAGTCACGAGCAAGGAGTTAGACGGTGCTGTTTTCTACCTTGTTTCCGGACATGGTGGCCCAGATCCAGGCGCAATCGGTAAGTTTGCAGGCCATGAACTACATGAGGATGAGTATGCCTACGACGTGATACTTCGTCTTGGCCGACAGTTGATGATGCGAGGTGCTAAGGTGAATTTTATCATTCAAGATAAAGTCGACGGAATACGTGATGACCAGTTTTTGGCAACTTCACGTCGCGAGACATGTATGGGAGCCGAAATTCCACTTGACCAAGTAAAGAGATTGAAGCAGCGTTGCGATAAGATAAACTCGTTGTATAAGAAAGACGAGAAAGGGTACCGTCGTGCCGTATTCATTCATCTTGACAGTCGAAGCGAAAGAAAGAGAATTGATATCTTCCTTTACCATGCTAAGGGCAGCAAACTTGGAAAGATGACTGCAGAGAGCATCCGAACAACGTTGGAGGATAAGTATGCACAGCATCAGCCAAACCGTGGTTTTGAGGGAACAGTCAGCAGACGAGATCTATTCGTGTTGACTGAGACAAATGTACCGTCTGTATTCTTTGAACTTGGTAATATCCAGAACGTTCAGGATCAGCAGCGTTTCATTCGTACAAGCAATCGAGAGGCGATGGCAAAGTGGATTGCGGAAGGCTTTGTGAAGGATTACAAGATCCAGCAGCAGATAGAGAAGAACGAGAAGGAAAGAGCAGCTGCGAAAAAGAAGAAGAAATAATTTGGAAATTATATAGCAGTTGTCCAAAATGAGGATTGTTAAGGGCCAGTTTTTTATTATTTGGGCCCTAACCCTTACCATCAACGCGAGCCCGAAGGGCGAACGTCTAATAAATAAGCGTATATAATTGCCAATAATTTTTATTGAGGATTGTAAAGGGAATTTTCAATGAAATCAATAATTTCAATTTGTATATCATTACTCTTTTGCTTCACCAATGCATGTGCCCGCAAAGAAATCCATCTCTACGGTACTGTCACAGACACAACTGGAGCTCCTTTATCGTTCACGGATATCGTGATCCAGGACTGTAATCTGAAGATTATGGCAGACGTGAAAGGCAAATATGATATCAAAGTCCCACGTCGCAAGAAAGTATGGTTTATATGGTCGCACTACATTCCACACAAGATGCGAGCAAGAAAGAGTGGGGAATACAATGTTGTGCTTAAGGAACCGAAGACGGAATAAATGCTGAATTATAAATGCTAAATGAGAAATTAGGAACTCAAGTTTCGCAAATGGTTTGAACAGAAAAAGTGCCCTATAAACCACCAACGCAAGCTCGGAGAGCGAGCGTATAAAAAAAAGCGTGTTTGGACAAATCGTATATAATTGCCTATTTTTTTCGTATTTATGAATGTCCGTTTTTTACAAGTATGAAATTTTGGATAGTCGTACATTTGTATCCGTTAAAGTAAAATTAAAAGTAAAATGAAAGAACCTAAGTTTTGTCAGAGCTGCGGAATGCCGCTCTCAGAGGAGAACCTCGGCACGAATGTCGACCAGAGCAAGAATGAAGATTACTGCATGTATTGCTTCAAGGATGGTGCCTTTACGGGTGATTTTACCATGGAGCAGATGGCTGAGTACTGCTCGATGTTCGTGGAGGAATACAATAAAAACACTGGAAATAATCTTACCGCATGCGAGTATAAGGAAGAGTTGCTGAAGTTTTTCCCAACACTGAAGCGTTGGAGTGGTGATGATGCCAATCTGCCTCACGCAAATAATCCAATGAAGGCAAAATATATCGAGGAAGTTAACGCACTTGGTATTCCTGGTCTCCACATCGACAACCTTTATGTTCTGCAGGGAGCATTCATCAACCAAGCCTACATTATCAATGGTAATGAGGTAAAGTTGCTTGACGACGACGCTTCTTACTGGGGTAATCAGGTGATGAAGGTGGATCCATCTGGAGAAGTACAGCGTTGTTATGGCATAGCCTGCTGTGAGAAGTTCATCCTTGTTAGCGAATACGGTAAGGATGGTGCTGATGCTGAACTCGTAATATTGAAAAGAAGGTAATAATTTGATTTTAGAATTCAATCAAAAAAGACGCGATGGATGGATTCCACCGCGTCTTATTGATTTCGTCAGTGAGGTTAGCGTTACATCTGTTTCAGCAGATTGATGAATTCAGTAACACTTTTTGATCCGTCGATCTCATTATTCTTAAATACCATAAAATAATGGTATTGACTGCCAGCTTTATCAGCCCATTTTGTTCCAAGTGCCAATTTGGCTTTGCTATCGGTATTGGTTCTATCGTCTCCTTTGGTTTCAACCATTACTATATTTCCTTTTTCTGTAAACACGATGAAGTCAGGGTAGTGGTTGATGAATCCGTTGATGCAGAATCCTTTTCCTCTTTCCAAATTTCGATGCCAGAACACTACATTTGGAAGTTGTGATATGTATCCGGCAACCTCAGATTCAAGTGCATTCATATCACCGTACTCTGCTGTGTATAGTGTTCGTTGCAGAGAATTCTCTTTCTTGTCGATGGTAATTTCTTCTGGGAATTTGAATGATGGTTCAATGGAAATCTTGCCTGTTGTAAGCAGATCATTGAATCTTTTTTCTGAGTGTTGTTCAAGTAGAGATTTGATTTTCTGATTAAACGCCATCACCACATTTTGCTGATTGTCGAAAAATCTTTGAAGTTCTTCGTCGTCATAGTTTTCCAAAACAGATTTTGCATATCTTGTAATTTTGGGTTCGGAAATCGCATCTATACGTATACTCCTTCCTATCAATTTGGCAAACTGATCAAGTTTGACTTCTCTATTATACATTGCGTATGTTTGCTGAACCATCAAAGTTTGCTGACTATTGACGTCGATACGTTTTAGCAGAAAGTCGTTGTCGTCAGTGATGTCGAATGCAGCGATATTGTTATTGCCGACGTTAATCAAATCCAACTTTTTGTCTTGTTCATCAAGATTGAAGTTGGCATACAAGTCTGTCTTGTTAAGTAGCTTGTGAGAGTCTTCGTCTATAAAGAATCCTTTTGTTGGAGTCTCGATGAAGAATTGTGGCAAGGAAATCTCTTTGGCCAATGCTATATGTTTGTCTTGAATTTTAACCATATTAGACATCTGTTTTTTCTTTACCTCATCTGCTACACCAGTAGGGTTTGTGACGAATTCGCTTTTTTGTTGCTGCTCGGCTTTTTGAGCGGCGGCTTCTGCCTGTTTTACCTGAAGATTGATCGCTTCATTTGAGGAATTGGATGATGTTTGTTGGCTGATGTAGTTTGTGTCGACACTATCATTTGAATAATCTCCATTGCTTACAACGATTGCAGAATTGTTGTCTGTCGGCTTTGGAGCTGCAACCTTTGTCGGCTCTATTATGGTAGGTTGTGAGAAATCAAGAGTTTGAATTGGCTCAGTCGATATCTTTTTGACTTCGCTTGTCTCTAACTCTGCCACACGATAATCTTTTTCGCTGAATCCCGCTCCGTTCAATCCCTTAACGATGCTTTCCAGTGTCGCTTGGAAATTGCTTGAACATGAATAGACGTAGCTTTGGTTGAGTAGTACAGATTTGTGCTTGCGTGTGTATGGCTGACGTAGAATTCGTCCGAGGATTTGCTCCACGTCGATATTGGAAGTCTTATTTGCAAGCGACGCAAGTATATATGCGAAAGGACAGTCCCAACCTTCTTTTAATGCGTTGACGGTGATGATGTATCTCACTGGGCACTCCTCGCTCTTAAGGTCTATACCTTTCAACTCGTTGATATTGGCTGTTTTGATTTTGATCTGACCTTCTGGTATGCCGCATTCGACAAGCATCTTTTTCACTTTGTCGAAAGTCTCCTTTTCCTCGCTTGTCTTGCTTTCTGCTTGAAATAATGCAATCGGGCGGATATATTCTCCTCCCATTTCTTGCGATTTCTTTGCGTGCTCTTCAAGCAGATTCCTGAAATTGATTGTCGACGCGATGACGTCGTTCTTCTCCTGAAGATTATAAACGACGACGGGCAGTTTCACCATGTTGTTCTGCTTCAGTTTCAACGCACTGACAAAACTGATGATGTTGGCTTTCTTTCGTGGAGTGGCTGTCAGATTGAGAATGAATCGAGGATTGAGAAGTTCAAAAAAATCTCGGCTCAATTCACTTGTGAATCTGTGGCTCTCATCTATGATTACTATCGGACGAAGGAATTTCATCACGTCGACTAACGACGGATGCTCTCCCTCTGCAAAATTGACTCCTGCTTCCTTCAACTCTTTTTCAAACGAGATTAAAGCTCCATTCTCACGATAAACTAATCTTCCGTCTTTTGAACGAGTGGCGAAACTCTGGATGCTGAAGACGCAAATTGTCAGATAGTTGCGTATCGACTCTGGATTGAATCCCTGACCTTGCAACAGTTGTTGTTTGTTGCTTATCTGCACTCTTGAACCAAACAACACATCAAGTTTTTGACGGTATGGATGCTTCGGATTGCTGAGATTCTTATATGTCTGCTCAAGTATCGTGTCGCTTGGCACAAACCACGCAACTATTTTGGGAATCGCGTCGTCATAATGATCGAAAATAGATTTCACCGCATTGCAGGCGATGAACGTCTTTCCTCCTGCTGTTGGCACTTTGATTGTGACACGTGGTATTCCTTGCAATTCGTTGTTGTATGGGCAGAGATTATCATCGTTAGCAGATAGTGTCACACCTCTTGCTCCCCAGTATTCTTTATATGCCACTGGAGGTTCATTCTCAGCAATACGGTTGCAGAAATCATCCAAGTCTGTTATCACTTGTTTTTGGTAATCCTTCAATTCCATTGCATTATAGTTTTTTGATGTCGCGTGGAATACGCTTGAATGTTATGTTGTTAGCTTCCATAAACTGCTTTTCAATCTGACAAGCATCTGCATAGATGATATATCCTTCCGCTTTCTGAGTCACGATTTCACCGATATTTTCACGTGTCAGGACAGTCTCTTCTTTTGGCTTGAAGAAGAAATAGTAGTCGGTGGAATTATGAGTGCCTAAAAAATAATCATCAGAATGAGAGAGTAGGGAAGTGCCGGTCTCAGAATACCATATATATTCACGGATTTTGTCGACGCCGATTTCCTCATTCAGATTGCCATCTGAGTTGAAGATAGTTCTGCCTAATGAGAAAAAGTCGAATCCTCCACCAGTGCCCTCCACTGCTTTATCTCCTTCTCCGTAACCGTTGATTACACGCTTCACTCTTTCAGCTGTGATAGTCTCGGCATAATCTTCCATCTCCACGAGGATGAATTTTCTGTTTCCTCCATCTTTCTTGTTGAGATTAAGCACAGCATGGGCTGTTGTGCCACTACCAGCGAAGGAATCGAGGATTATGGAGTCTTTGTCGGAAGCGATTTGGAGAATGCGTTCGATTAGACGAGTTGGTTTGGGAGTGTCGAAAGGAAATTTTGAGTCGAAAAAAATATCTTTAATTTCTTGTTTGGCATCTTGATTATGTCCCACTTCTGTATATTTCCAGATTGTCATTGATGTTGTCCCTTGCTTTACTTCAGAAAGAAATCGTTTCAATGAAGGTACATTATCACCATTATTTCCAAACCAAATCCTATTCTCATTTAACAATTGAGCATATATTTCTTTAGAAAATCTCCAGCATCTTCCTTGTGGAGGATTGACAATTCTTCCAGAAGGAGTTGTTATTGGAAAATCGTAATTAGAACTGTATGTTTTTACTGAGCAATCCCCAGGTTTCCATGGACCTCTTGGATCATTGTCTATATTTTTATATCGTGCATTCATTTCTTCTGTTCGAGGTAGAAGCCCAGGTCTCCATTTTTCTTTATTTTTAGAATATACCAGTATAAAATCATGGTTGTCACTAAAATATTTGGCATCATTTTGTGGAGAATACTTTTTTTCCCATATGACATTATTTATGAAATTGGGTTCTCCGAAAATCTCATCGCAAATCAATTTGAGATTTGCCTGTTCATTGTCGTCGATAGAGATGAAGATAGCACCGTCGTCAGCAAGAAGTTTATGGAGAAGCTGCAGACGTGGGTACATCATGCAGAGCCATTTGTCGTGACGGCTCAAATCCTCTCCCTCTTTGCCCACAACCTCGCCAAGCCAACGCTTGATTTGTGGAGCGTTGACATTATCGTTGTAAACCCACCCTTCATTTCCAGTGTTGTAGGGAGGGTCGATGTAAATACACTTGATTCTCCCTTCGTATTCTGGGAGCAATGCTTTTAAGGCGATAAGATTGTCGCCATTGATGATTTTGTTTTCGCTGTCGGAATCTCCGACTGTATATTGTTTGTCGAGGGTATGAAAGGGCACATCAAGGTGATGGTTTTGCACCTTGTCCTTTCCAATCCAATTGAGTGTAGGCATGGATGGAGCTGTTTGCAGCGTTCAGCAATGTTATTTAGAAAATACGGATCAAGACAAAATACCCCACGTCGAGACATAAAAGAAGCGCAGGCTTCCCTTATGAATCTCCGAGGTATTTGGCGTGACCCGCATATACGATAAGTTCAGCCTACGCAAAGCGCAGGCATCTGCTGAACTTATTTGTGTATATGCATCACTTAAATCGCCAAATTTTCGGAGCATTCCAAATAAATAGCAAACGCTATGTTAATTAATATGTTATCTAAATAAAATCTCTTTATCCTCTTATAGACGTTGATTTTAATCGTTATAATTAAGGCAAAAATAAGAAATTGAGGGCAGATGATGAAATAATTGGTGGATTTAATGATCGACCACGTCAAACATCGGTCACGACGATTGATTCATTCGGCCACGGTAGCCCAACGTCTGCGACGTTGGCCAACCATGGCCTGGTTTGAAAACCGTTCCACGGTATTAGGGAATTACCGTGGAACGGTTATTAAGATAGCCCATGGTTGCGGATCGTTTGAAAAACGAGACGCTACCGTGGGCGGAAAAGGAATTTATTCATAAAAATCTTGGTCTATTGGTTCGTCGCATTTTTGAGAAATCCATTCCAATTCATTATGAAATGATTGGTCTTTATGGTGGATTTGTTGATTCCTAATATAGTTTGCCACATTTTGACAATTTGATTTGGATACAGAGAATGCCGCATAATGATGTTGCCAATAAAAATATGGATATTGATGCCTCCTGTTTATACAATATGACGACAATCTTTTCATCTCTTTAATTATTTCTGTAATGTCGGTGTTCAATTTGACTTTTATTAATATATGAACATGGTCACTGACACCATTGCATTCTATAATTGACGCTTCATTTTTTCCAGCTACTGATTTAAATATTTTAAACACTGTGTCTTTTATTTCGTCAGTTAAGATTTCGACTCTATTTTTAGTTGAAAAGACGATATGTAAATAAACAGAATACAATGATCCCATATTTATGTTACTAAATTGTTTGTGACTAAACTTTATTGTTTACGTTTTTTTTGCCAATGTAACAAATCGTCTTGCGACGATTGCCAACCATGGCCTGGTTTTGATAACCGTTCCACGGTATTGCTGATTTTATACCGTGGAACGGTTATTAAGATAGCCCATGGTTGCGGATTGTTTGAAAAACGAGACGCTACCGTGGGCGGAAAAGATGAAATTATTCTCCTGCATTCCTATACCTCATTGGCACATAGTTCCAAGGCTCAAATACACCAGTCTCTTCATTATAGAACGGCTCGAAATCCTTCATGGCCAGAACAAGAGATTCCAAATTAGTCAGACCATAATAGTTGTTCTTCTCTATTTCGGAAATAAGGTCGTGATCTTGCATAAGTTTTCGGAGATCTCAAACTTGTGTGTGATAACTCTTTGTGATACGTCACGACCTTTTGTAGTCACTCCGCTTCCTTCTACACCGCCATTGCAATAGGATGTGTTTTTCAGGTCTGCCTCTATCTCATAATGTCCTTCTTCTTTGAAGAAATACAACGCAGTTTCTCCTTTTGCCTTGACTATTTCGTTGACATATTTATCATCCTTCTTCAACCTCCATTCCACGCCACTAAGGTCTGCATTATCATCTTTTACTTTCACGGTGAATGCAAGTCCTTCCTGTGGCCTTTTCAGAGTGACATTATCGCTTGGTTGGTTTTTGCTTGATGATTCTGGTACATGCGCAAAAACCACTGCTTCGTTATATGAATGTAGTGTGACAGACTTTTCGCTTATTGCTGTTTCCTTTACGGTTCCATTCTCTTTTTTGAAGAGCGAAAAAGTGATTGTGTAGTCTTTTTCAGCAACCAAAGTGGTCAATCTAATATCTTGGTTTTTTGATTCCAATTTGTAACAATCGGTGATGTCCGCATTGTTTTTCGTATCTTTGATGGAAACCTTTAGTTCGTCAATTTCCGAATTGAAATCAAGCAAAAATTTTGGAGAAAAGACAGCCTCTTTTCCTTGTTTTATATAGGCTGTTTTATCTTCAGAGATAGTTTTCCCATCCATCAGTTATGTTTCCATGCTTTACTGTTGTGCTTTTATCAAAATTACCTTTAGCATAAATGCAAGTAGGGCCTTGTGGACTCTTATTTTGTGTACAGGTTGCAAATGGAGCAGTAGCTATTTTGAAAGTTACGTCTTTGTCGCTTGCTATAGCATTCCCCTGTGCCATAACCTTTTGGTTGCTTGCAACTAAAAGTTGGCTAGGTGCGGCTCCATACTGACATTTGAAAATTGCACCGTCGACAACATATTGGTCTCCTGGTTGCACTTTAGTGCTATTTTTAGATGAATTTGAATTTTCGGAATTTGTCTTTGTACCGTTTTTCTTGTTTTGACTATTTACAATATCATTCATTTTTTGCCTGTATAAATTAATAATTCGTTAAAATTCAATTGATTGTTGACCAAACATAACTATGATTGTTAACTAATCTAATTTTATATTTAGACCTATAGGTCAAATTGCGTGGTGCGACATGTTCAAATCCCTTATGGTGTAAGGGGAAAATGGCAATTCAAAAGTTTGAAACAACAAATCGACGAACAAAATCATTCAATAGGTCAAATTGCGTGGTGAAATAGTGTCA
>JAZUGF010000030.1:0-30487 GCA_045641065.1 Paludibacteraceae bacterium
CACTATGCTTCAAACTGCAATGCAAATGTATTGTTCTTCTGTCGATTTATGCAAATTCTATCCGACATTTTTACCACGCAATTTGACCTATAGAAGCATAGCTTATAAAAATACCACGCAATTTGACCTATACGCCTAAAAACATCTCAAGCAAATACTATTATTCTATTGGGAGACTTACCAATAAAACAATTTCTAAAAAAAGTGACTGACATTGACTTTGTCAACTTAAAAGAATACGATCAGAAATACGGTTATGGAAAATCCGTTAATATTTCCATAGATGGAAAGGAATACAATGTTCTACCTCTTGCTCATCCAAGACAAATAGGAGCTTTAGGCTCTCATTCTGAAACGTGGTACAACAAACACCAAAATTGGGAGATCCAATTGAGATAGAACTTTATTAACGAGAGAAGAAATAATACAAAAGAAATTCTCACTTAAAAGGAAAGTTTCCATCCGACGATTTTCATTTTTTTAATAAAGGATGTATATTTGAAGACAGTAACTTTATAAGTTTGGCTATGTCAGAAAAAAAGATCAACATCATTGAATACTTGGTTTGTTGCGTCGGAGCATTTGCCCAACGCTTTGGATTGACCAATCGTCAGGCATACCAATACTTGCACCAATATCAGGGGCTACAATTCCTAATGGATTATTATGACGTAGAGCATACTCAATCTATCGACGATGCCGTTGAAGATTGTGCCAATATTTGTAAAAGGCATGGAGGAGACTTAATGCTATGAGACTCTATCACGGTTCTAATATGCCCATTTCCGAAATTGACTTAAACAAAGGCAAAAAAGGAAAGGATTTCGGACAAGGCTTCTATCTAAGCCCTTTTTATCAACAAGCTTACAGAATGGCAGAACTTACTGTTGCTAAAACAAGTGAGGGAATCCCCGTCGTTTCTGAATTTAACTATGACGAAAACAAGATTCAAAACCTGAAAGTGCTTCGCTTTGATGGCTACACAAAAGAGTGGGCAGAGTTCATCATAATGAATCGTCAAAATCGTAGCAATCAGCAAGCTCATGATTACGATATTGTATATGGCCCTATAGCAGATGACACTGTTGGTGCCACTATTAACCTTTTCATTCGTCAATACATTGACTTAGATGAACTTATCCGTCGCTTGAAATTCGTTGAACCGAAATATCAGTACTTCTTTGCAACAGAAGCTGCATTAACCACTTTAACAAAAGTATAACCTATGACACCACAAGAAGCACATGAACGCGACAAACAATTCATGATAGAATGCTTGACTTCTGATATCATTATGATGTTGATGGAGGATCGTGGTCTCTCAATGGCCGATGCTATGTCCCTACTCTATAATTCTAAAACTTACGAAAAGCTGGAAGATGAACGCACCGGTTTGTATTATCAGGGAGCCGTATATGTTATGGAATTTTTGGAAGAGGAATTACAGAAAGCAGAAACAAATTAAACGAATGTTCCTCTCACTAAAACATCACAAACCATAGAGACAAAAACCAAGAATCATGGATAAATTAAACAAGATAGAAGATCTTAACAGGGAACAGCTGCTTGAGTTGGTTCAGATCTACGCCAAGAATATGTTGGCACTAGACGGTGTGTGGTTTCAGTCGGTTGAGGCTGCAGAGGGTATGGAGGCCGCTATGGAGCACGACAGAAATGCGTGGCGTCGATACACTGTATCGGAGGCTCGTCGAATCAAGGCTTTCTTGAATCTTCCAGAGAGAGCTGGCATCGAAGGTTTGAAACGTGCATTGTCGTTCCGTTTCTATGCTGCACTTAATGGCGACGAGTTTATTGAATCTGACAACACGTTGATTTACAGGACTCTATCTTGCCGTGTGCAGAATGCTCGCAGCAGAAAAGGTATGCCTTTCCACCCTTGCAAGTCGGTGGGAATCTTGGAATATGGTTTCTTTGCTAAGGAGATTGACAACCGTTTTGAATGTGAGGCGTTGAGTTGTTATCCTGATGTGACGGATACGACTTGTGCTTGCTCTTGGAAGTTTACTTTGAAGGATTAAATAACATTTTACGCTCGCCCTTGCGGGCTCGCGTTGAGAGAACGGGGTTAGGGCGTTCCGCCCTTAACAATCCTCATTTTGATCCACATCCAAACTCACAATAATAATTAGACTCATAAAATTAAGATAATATATGGCAATTATAAAATCAGTTAGAGGCTATACACCTAAAATCGGAAAGAACGTTTTCTTGGCAGACAATGCCGCAGTGATTGGCAACGTGGAGATCGGCGACAACAGTAGCATCTGGTTTGGCGCGGTGCTACGTGGCGACGTCAACTCTATCAAGATTGGCAAGAATGTCAATATTCAAGACGGTGCTGTGCTTCACACTCTATACGACCAGTCACCAAAGCCTTCTACAATTGAACTTGGCGACAATGTGTCAGTTGGCCACAACGCTACCATCCACGGAGCTAAGATTGAAAACAACGTATTGGTTGGAATGGGCTCAATCATTTTGGATAATGTAGTGGTGGGCGAAGGTTCTATCATTGCAGCAGGTGCAGTAGTGACTACAGGCACAATCGTTGAGCCAGGTAGTTTGATGGCAGGTGTCCCAGCAAAGAAGATCAAGGAAGTGTCGCCAGAACAGTCGAAGGATATGATTCAGAGAATCTCCGACAACTACCATTTGTACGCAAGCTGGTACGAGGAATAATTCATAATGCGTAATTCGTAATGCATAATAAATCCAAAGTCAGATTGGCTTTGGATTTTCATTTCCACCCTTTTTTCCCTACTTTTGCATCAAATTTCAAAAACAATGCAGAGAGATAAACTTTTAACCAAGTACTACAACAAGCATAAGGAGGATTTGCGTTTGGTCCGCCGTCATGGAATGGTGGAATTCCGTGTGTCGATGCACTACATCAAGAAGTTCCTTCCTGAAAATTGCAACGGTTTGAAAATCCTTGATTTAGGTGCTGCGACGGGAAGATACTCCTTCGCCCTTGCTGAACTAGGCTGCGACGTGACTGCTGTGGAATTGGTGAAGCATAACCTTGATATCCTAAAGTCGAAGGGCGACGCAGTGAAGGCCTACCAGGGTAATGCTAAGGATATCTCATTCTTGCCTGACAATACTTTCGACATCACTATCAACTTCGGTCCTCTCTACCATCTTATCGGCGACGAGGAGAAACTCATCGCTATGAATGAGGCTAAACGTGTCACTAAAGATGGTGGTCTAATCTTCAATGCATATGTGATGAACGACTACTGTATCCTCACTTACTGTTTTGAAGAAGACAGAATCTGCAACTTGATGGAGAATGGGTTCATCGACGAGTCATTCCACGTCCGCTCGGATGAAGAGGAACTCTACGATTATATGCGTGTGGATGATATTGACAGACTTAATAAACTTGCTGGCCTTGAGAGAGTGACTATCTTCTCACCTGATGGTCCGTCAGACTATATGCGCCCCGTCATCAACAAGATGAGTGAGGAGGCTTTTGAGAAATTCGTGGATTTCCAAATGAAGAATGCAGAACGCCCCGACCTTATCGGAGCTGGTAGTCATACCGTCGACATCGTTCGTGTACATAAATAAGAAATTGATTATGAATCGTTTGATTTCTGCATTATTGACAATTGCTTTCACGTTTGGCATCACTTCATGCCGTCACGAAGAGGAGAATCCTATCCCAAACCGTAACGTGAATGTCCGAACTCCCTACAATGATTTCATGCAATTGCGTAATGCGGGCACACACGTCGAATATAAATATGGCAATTATTACGCTGCTGGCACTTTACTTGGTTTCGGCGGCATCCTGATTTTCCGCGACTACGATAACAAACTACATGCAGCCGACTTGGCTTGCCCTGTTGAAGTTGATGAAGGTGTAACTGTTGAGGTTAAAATGCCGTATGCTATCTGCCCAAAGTGTAATTCTAAATATGATCTAACTTTCGGTTTCTGCTCTCCAGTAAGTGGTCCAAGCAAATTCAATCTGAAAATGTATCAGAGTGTCTTTGAGGCAGGGGATTATATACAAGTACGAAACTAACCTATCAAGACGGGGACATGCCCCGTCTCTACGGTTTAACCAAACATCTCTTTTGCGACTTCGTAGCCGTGATTGTATAATGCAGTCAATTTTTCGGGGCTCTTCTCCAATCTATCAACTCCCTTGACGTCAACAGGACGAATTACAATAATCTCCCCCGTCTTCTCAAGAGCCTCAATCTTATCCATTAAAATATTGTATTCCAAGTTTTTGCGACGGAGTCTCTCCTGCAACTTAGGATATTGTCTATAAACGAAACTTGGGCATTTCATTCCATTCGGATTCTTTCTGTAGCCATACGGACGTGTAAGAATCACCACGCATTTTTCATAACCCTGGTCAAAAGCTCGTTGAAACGGTATGGCATCAGCAATACCTCCGTCGAGAAACTTCTTTCCATCCAACTCTGTAATTTTGCAGACAAACGGCAAACTACATGATGCCTGGCATACGACGTTAAGGCGATCAAGTGTAGTGCGGTCGTCCATATAGACAGCCTCTCCAGTCTCTATATCCGTAGCCACCACCTCACATCTCGCAGGATTATTGAGGTAAGTTTGAAAATCGTATGGATAGATAACGTTAGGGAATTTGTCGAACAGCAAACCAAAATTCATGATGTTGCCAGTTCGGATTAGCGTGCTGATTCCGATATAGTTATATTTCTCAAGATAGTCGATATCCATAGTCTTAGTGCGACCACGTTGTTTTGACATGAAATTCAACACGTTACCAGCTCCAGCACTTACACCAACTGAGTATGGAAACTCTATCTTCTTGTCAAGAAAATAGTCCAACACTCCAGCAGTGAAGACGCCACGCATTCCACCACCCTCAAGCACAAGCGCACACTTTGATAAATCTACTGACTTGAAATCCATATAATTAATTCTTCTATTGGACGACCACAAGGGTTCGCACCTACAATTCTAAATTTTTTTTATCAATTCCGACGGTGCATCAATCATCATCGTCGCACCAAACTGAGTCAAGAATTCTGTGGTTTTGAATCCCCACGTCACTGATAAACAATCAATTCCTGCATTACGAGCAGTCATAATGTCGACGTCGGAATCTCCAACATATAACGTTGACGCTGGTGTTGACAATAACTGCTTCATTGCCTCATAGACCATCTCAGGAGCTGGTTTACGCGGTATGCCTGCCTTCTCATTCTCTCCAAGAGCGACGTCGATATACTCTGCAAAATACTCAGCATTCAACTGTTTCACTCCACTATCTGGCTTGTTGGAAACAATCGCCATCTTGATTCCCATCTTTTTAAGCGAACCCAACAGTTCAAGGATTCCGTCATATGGTCTGGAATGATCTCTACAATGCAATAGATAATGCTGGTGAAAAGTAGCAAGTACACTATTGACTTTCTCCACAGACGTATTCTCAGGCACTGCTCTCTCAATCAACTTCTTGACTCCATTCCCCACAAAGCCACGGACCTCCTCAACTGTTCGCGTAGGGAATCCATTCTGCGATAGAGCATAATTGGTGCTGATGGCCAAGTCGTCCAATGTGTTCATCAACGTACCGTCGAGGTCAAATATTATAGTTGAATATTTTGACATAATTTTCTGATTAATTTGGTAATTATATATAACGTTTTACTCATAATGAGGATTGTTAAGGGCGGAACGCCCTAACCCACCCACAAACGCGAGCCCGTAAGGGCGAGCGTAAATCATAGATTTCAAATTTGTATATAATCACCATTAATTTATTCCTTGGATTCAATATAAAAAACCAAACATCCAAAGTGGTATTTCTCTCAAAGATGCGTATTCTATATCATCCTTAACAACATAAGCATTTTCAACACCTTTTATCTGATGGGAAGTTTTGTTCTTTCCTCCTACCTCAAATGTATAACCATCCACCTCAAAATCAGCCTGTGAAGGAGAAGAAACAATAGGATAAAGATCCAGAAAAAACTGGATAAAAATATTCTCTCTAATTGTTCCAATATTTGGTTCAGCATCAGAAAGAGCATAAGATATATTAGGATTATTCAAATATATCTTATCTATCTTCTCAAGTATCTTAATCCCATTAGCTTTCTCTCTTACCATTGTGATCAACTGTGCTTTTTCCAAATACATCAAATAGTCGGGTAACACATTTCTTGATATTCCCAATTCTCTTTCCAACACAGAAAAATTCGGTTTAAAAGGAACGCTTTGAGCAATTACATAAAGAAGCTTCTTTAGTTTTGCACTTGATGAAACGTTCATCTTTGCAAAAGACGGCACATCAAACTCAACAATCTGCTTTAATACGCTTTTAAGTCGGATAGCATAATCATCCGATTCCAAGAAATAAGGATAAAATCCACTCTTCAAATACTCCTTGAAATGAACAAGAGGACGATACTCTGCATACAGAAACTTCACATCACCTTTAATTACCTCTTCCAATGAATACGAAGGAAGGTTGAGATGCAAAGTGAGATTGAGATATTCTCGAAAAGAGAGCCCCTTTAGATGATACTCCACCTTTCTTCTGCTTAAATCGGCACCACCTTGTTCCAAATCAAGAATAGAAGAACCAGTGTAAACAACATGAAGATCAGGCAAAAGATCATATATATTTTTTATTTCAACAGACCATCCAGCATATTTATGTATTTCATCAATATAGAGTTTTTTTCCTCCGTTTTGATAAAACTCTTTTGCCAAATCAAACAATCTATGAGTGGTAAAGTAGAAGTCATCAGCTGTAACATACAACGATGTCGTTACGTCATCGCACATTTTAATATGCTGGAGAATCAACGTGGTTTTACCGACTCCCCTCGCACCTAAAATAGCCACCAACCGATTATTCCAGTTGATTTTATCATGCAAATAGCGTATAAAATCGGTTTTAACCCTATCAGTCAGTAATTTATATGTTTCTATGAGAGTGTTCATACAGCAAATTTTTCCACAAAAATACAAATTTGCACGATAGACTATGCAATTTTAGCTAAAAACTGCACAATAGGCCGTGCAATTCTTCTTATTGACGCTCGGGCTCGCGTTAGCGTGGATGGGTAAGGGATTCCGCCCTTTACAATCCTCAAAATTATGTGTTCAAAAATCAAATAGATTCTTTGGCTTAAAGCATCGATCAAGAAATCTGCCGACGGAATTCTTTGCGTCTTTGGCATCAATCACTCCTGCCTCTCCTCTGCTCTTCACCACCTGACGATTAAGTGCAAACAACGGATTGTCTGCATCCGTAGCTGAATCGTAAAGAGCGGCACAATCGATATTATTAGTCAAAGCATAATTTACAGCAAAACGTGAGCCTCCATCTTCGTTACTTGCCGCCAACAACACTCCATCCGACAGCATCGCTTGCAGATGGTCACGACGGACATAACGTGGAGTCAACTCTGTCTTTCCAGCTACAGTGTAGTATTCGCTCAACAGTAATCCCCCACTTTCTACTATCTCATCCGCCAACTTAATCTTTGAATCAGGTATCACTTTCCACACTGGCGACGGAAGTAGTGCAATCGTTTTGCCTCCCTTCTCAACACATCTGCTATGAGCAATTGAATCACAACCGTTAGCCAAGCCAGAGACAATCGTCATCTGCCTCTCCACAAGTGCATCCACCACAGCTTCCTCCCTCACCTTGATGTCTGGTGTGGAATTACGTGTGCCGATTACAGCAATCTTCTTAGTGTTTAATAATGATATATCCCCACGGTAGAAAAAACAGAGTGGGTAATCTCCGGCAGACACCTGTGCACGGATCTTGGGAAATAATGTATCGTAGAAGGTGATTATTCCGTCGAAACAGGATTCATTGGATTCAAGAATCTGATTTATCTCCTCGCATCGCTCCAGCAAATCATCAGGCAAGACACTACCTTTTTTACAGTTAGCGTACACCCACGCCCTTCCCTTGCCTTTTGACGAGAGATGCGTGAGGATATTCAACGCGTCGACAGAGATTTTGATCATCACTCCATCATATACTCCTTACGACTTGCGTCGAGACGAAGGAAGATGAACAACAAGATTGTAAAACTCCATAGTGATGAACCTCCGTAACTGAAGAATGGCAACGGGATACCAATCACCGGCGTCAATCCAATCACCATTCCTACATTGATGGCGACGTGGAAGAATATGATTGACGCTACACAATAACCATATATTTTACTGAATAAGGATCTTTGTCTCTCCGCTAATGATATCAATCTTAGCATTAGTGCAAGGAATCCTAAAATCACAAAAGTAGTACCGATAAATCCATGTTCCTCTCCTACTGTACAGAAGATGAAGTCGGTATCCTGCTCTGGCACATATTTTAACTTTGTCTGTGTTCCTTGCAAGAATCCTTTACCTGTCAAGCGGCCACTACCGATGGCAATCATTGACTGGTTTACATTATATCCAGACTTCTTCAAATCGTTCTCCATACCAAGTGTCACCTTGATACGAACCTGCTGGTGAGGCTGAAGGATTTTGTTGAAAGCATAGTCGGACATCTGACCGAATCCAATTGAACCAGCCACAAAAAGTGAGATCAAGAAATAACCCCATTTACGCTGACGCAATGCCATGACAATTAGATAAATTATCAATGCCGCAACAACGATATATGCCAAATATGAGAATCTGATCTTAATGTCAAGATAGTTGTATACAATAGCTCCTACCAAAAACAATGACACTCCACCTATCGAGATTGATTTTACAAGTGTGTTGTCTCTATAATAGAAGTTGACCATAGCCAAGGCAATCACCGTCGCGATTATCATAATCACAAACATTCCGAAATTCTCATCCGGAATCGCATCCACAATCGGAGTGGCTCCAAATTTGATTCCCACAACAAAGAAAACTGCCGCACACACTCCTAACAACAATACGATTCCTGTCATTCCCTGACGATACAACACAAAGAACAATGCAAAATATGCCAAGGCAGAACCTGTCTCATTCTGAGCAATGATAATCAACATCGGCAAGAAAATGATGAAATACATCATTGCCGAGTCTCTTAGATTCTTCATTGTAAAGCCATAACTACTCATGAATTTAGCCAAACACAAACACGTTGCTGTCTTGGCAAACTCCGCCGGCTGCAAACTGATAGGACCCATCACCAACCAAGAGTGCGAACCTCGGGTATCCGGGGCGACTAAAAGCGTGACTATCAGCAGTATAATAAAGAAGGCATATATGACGTATGCCAACGTGGTGTATATTTTCGTGTCAAGCATCAGAAGCACAGCAGCAATAACTACTGAACATCCAATCCACACAAGTTGCTTACCGTATCTCTGTGAGAAATCCCAGAAATCACGGTCGTCAAAATTGTAGGATGCTCCATAGATGCTTATCCAACCGAAGATGACGAGGGCAATGTAGAGCCCAATCGTCCACATATCTATATTGATAAGTATATTCTCGTTTCTTCTATCCATCTTCCCTACTCTTTAATTAGGTTAGCCTCCAGTAGACGTTGCTCGATAGGCTTACGTCGCTTTGGAATTTCTCCCTTCAGATACTTTTCAATCATAAGCGTAGCGATAGGTGCAGCCCATGTAGCACCGAATCCACTATTCTCCACCACAACGCTGATCGCAATCTTCGGATCATCCTTAGGTGCGAATGCCATGAATATTGAGTGGTCTTTTCCGTGAGGGTTCTCAGCAGTACCCGTCTTTCCACACACTGCGATACTATCGATACGTGAATAGAAACCTGTTCCGGAAATCATAACGAGTTCCATTCCGTCGACAACAACATCGTAATACTTAGGATCGATTGTACTGTGGTGACATTCGATGAACGAAGAATCAATCTCTCCACCCTCGATCTTCTTCACAAGATGAGGAGTGAAATAATGTCCACGATTGGCGATTGTAGCTCCAAGGTTAGCAATCTGCAACGGTGTAGCAAGCACCTCACCCTGACCGATGGAAAGTGAGATAATTGTCAATCCCTTCCAACGATTCTCTCCATACACCTTATTATATACGCCTGAGTTTGGAATATATCCACGTTTCTCATTAGGAACGTCTGCACCCAGTTTATAACCAAAACCAAGTGAGACGATATGGTTCTTCCATACATCGATAGCTTCAGATACAGTCTTGTATTTCTTGTGGTCGATCAACGCACGGAATCCACAACAGTAGTAAGCGTTACAAGAGTGCTGGATACTATGTCTCAAATTAAGTGGAGATTCATGACCGTGACAACCCACTGACAATGCTCCTGCATGGAAACCATGTTGACAACCGTATGCAGTGTTCGGAGTGATGATGCCCTCCTGCTGAAGCACAAGCGCCTGAGCTGTCTTGAAGGTTGAGCCCGGAGGATACTGCGCCATCATCGGACGGTCGAACAGCGGTTTCAACGGATCCTTAGATAAAGCGGCAAAGTTTGCACTTCGTTTTCTTCCGACAAGCATAGATGGATCGTAAGTCGGACTCGATACCAAAGCCAAGATCTCTCCCGTCGACGGTTCGATTGCCGCGATTGAACCGATTTTACCATTCATCAGTTCCTCACCATATTTCTGCAACTCGATATCAAGAGACAACTCGATATCCTTACCAGGCACCGGACGCTTGTCATATTTTCCATCTTCATATTTTCCCTTCACACGTCCACGCGAGTCACGAAGAAGAATCTCCTCACCCTTCTCACCACGTAGCACTTTCTCATAAGTTAACTCAATACCGTTCTGTCCGGCATAGTCACCCTGAGAGTAAAAGTCGTCAGCCTCAATCTGTTTTTTTGAAACCTCACCGATGGAACCAAGTGCCAAAGCAGCATTGTGATAGTTGTAATCACGAAGGGTACGCTTCTGAATATAGACACCGCTAAACTTGAAAAGCTTCTCACTTATCGGACCATATTCCTCTGCACTCAGCTGTGACATAAAAAGCTGCGGAACATATGGCGAATAGCCACTTTTGCGTCGGATAATGCCCATTCGCTTAATAAAATCGTCCTTCGTAATACCAAGCATATTGGAGAAAGCAAGAGTATCAAAACCCCTTGCCTCACGTGGTACAATCATAATATCAAATGCTGGTTTATTGAAAACGATAAGTTTTCCATTGCGGTCTGTAAGCAATCCGCGCGACGGGTAAATCACCTTTCTAAGGTAGGCATTATTTTGCGACTGCTCCAAATAACTCTTGTCGACAATCTGAATAGAAAAAAGTCTGATGATATAAATCAAACAGACTGCCACCATTATAAGCGAAATGGTATATCTTCTATTGTCGTTGCTATCATTAATCATCTATCCTGCGATTACTGCGATAGTATTCAATAATAAAAATAAGTAGTAAAGTGAAGAGTGTTGAACAAACACCCTTTAGAAGCACATATGGCAACTTATCAAATGTGAAAGCGCTCAATGTGAATAGTGCAAGATGATGCACCAATACAAGTATGGAAGAATACTGGATAAAAGTATTCATACCGAATGATCTGAATCCAGGAACGATCATCTTGTTATCCTCACGTGGAGAGAAAATCTTATCCATGTGTGGTTTTAAGAATCCAAGAAGCAAAGTTGCTCCGGCATTCACACCAATTGTGCCGCTGAAAAAGTCGATTGAAAGTCCAAGCAAGAATGCAAGGATCTGGACCATTGTACGATTACATCCTGTAGGAAGATAAAGAATAAAAAGGACATAAAGATATGGGTTAAGTTCTCCAAGAAAATTGACATGGTTCAAAACCAATCCCTGGAGTAAAACATACACCACAAAACTTAATCCGTATGAAAGTATGTCAATACCCATTATTTGTTTTCCTCCTTCTTTATTTTATCGTTCAACTCCTGAAGTTCATCAGAATAACCGAAATCAATCACATCGACAAACATAAGTGATGAATAATCCTGATTCAATCTTACTGTTATATCATAGGAGTCGCCATCACCCTTTTCAAAAGACTCCACTAAACCGATGTTAATTCCAGCAGGAAAGATTGTTGAGTGTCCGCTTGTCACTACGGTATCCCCTTCTGCCACCTTTACATAGTTTGGAACCTCCTCCAAAGAAGCCTTACGGATATCTCCACCATTCCATGTTAGGAAACCGATACCATTTTTGCCCTTGATGATTGATGAGATTCTTGAATCAATGTTGATGATTGGAAGCACAAGGCTGAAGTGTTCAGTCACACCTTTAACGATTCCGACAACACCGTTTGTTGAGATAACACCCATGTCTTCACGGATACCGTCGGCCTCACCCTTGTCGATAGTGATAATATTTTTGAAATTGTCGCGTCTTACATTCACAACACGAGCAGTATGGAACATAAACTTCTTCTCATCTGCGAATGCTCTACGCTTCAAATAAGTAGTGTCATTTTCAATCTGCAAAAGACGCGATTCAAGTCGACGAATCTCGCCCTGCAACTGGCTATTCTGTTCAGCCAACATTCTGTTCTGATCCGACAATGAGAAATACTGGTTCACATCTGTACGGACAGCATTCATGCCCCCAATGAGACTACCGCATGAGGTGCTCACTTGGAAACCTTGATAAACATTGAATCTTGCCACTAGAAATAGACAAACTATTTCCAGTGCCAAGAACAATAAAAGATTACTAAACTTTCGTATGAATTGTAAAAGTGTATTCACAACCTTCGATAAATTATCGCATCAAGAAAGAGAATTTGTCACAATTCTTAAGTGCGATTCCTGTACCACGTGCCACTGCGTGCAATGGATCATCTGCAATGTGGAAAGGAATACCAATCTTGTTAGTAAGACGCTTGTCCAAACCACGAAGCAATGCACCACCACCTGCCAACCAGATACCACGCTGTACGATATCGGCGTAAAGCTCTGGTGGAGTCTGCTCCAATGCGTTAAGCACGGCAGCCTCAATCTTAGAGATTGATTTCTCGATACAGTGTGCGATCTCCTGGTAAGAAACCGGAACTGCCAATGGAAGTGCAGATAGACGGTTAGGACCGTTTACGATGAAATCTGCAGGTGGCTCCTCCAAGTTAGTAAGAGCTGAACCAACCTTAACCTTGATCTCCTCTGCTGTACGCTCACCTACCTTGATGTTGTGCTGGCTACTCATGTACTCCTGCACATCAGCAGTCAAATCATCACCGGCGATACGGATAGACTTGTTAGAAACGATACCTCCCAAAGAGATGACAGCGATCTCAGTTGTACCACCACCTATGTCGACGATCATGTTTCCTTCTGGAGCCTCAACGTCGATACCGATAGCAGCAGCCATTGGCTCATAGATCATGTAAACCTCACGTCCACCAGCGTGCTCAGAAGAGTCACGTACGGCACGGATTTCAACTTCGGTACTACCTGATGGAATACAAACTACCATACGCAACTGTGGAGTAAACCATGAACGATCTGAGCTTGCCATCTTAATCATAGCACGCATCATCTGCTCTGCTGCGTAGAAGTCTGCGATCACACCGTCTCTCAACGGACGCACGATACGTATGTTCTCTGGGTTACGACCCTGCATCGCTTTAGCCTCGTGACCTACAGCGACCAACTTCTCAGTCTTGCGGTCCAAAGCAACGATACTTGGCTCGTCCACTACAATCTTATCATTGCTGATGATAATGGTGTTGGCTGTACCAAGGTCCATCGCCAACTCCTGTGTGAAAGAGAAGAACGCCATGTTTATTTTGCGAAATAAGCGTGAATATGAGTATCGTAGTTAGAAGAAACCTTGAATGCCTCTGTAGCGAACCAGCGTCTCTCCTCCAATGATGTCTCTGCACCGTTCTTCTTCATGATGTCAAGAAGTGGAGCATACTGTGCCTTTGAAGCTACAATAACAACATCCTTGTGGTTCTTTGCTGCTGCTCTGATTAGGCTGATACCACCTATATCAATCTTCTCAATAATCTCTGCCTCGCTCTTGCCCTCTGCTACTGTCTGCTCGAATGGGTATAGGTCAACAATAACTAGGTCGATCTCTGGGATCTCGTACTTAGCCATCTGCTCCTCGTCCTCCTTCAAACCACGACGACCAAGGATACCACCGAATACTTTTGGATGAAGAGTCTTAACACGTCCACCCAAAATTGAAGGGTATGATGTCAAATCCTCTACTGCCTTGCAAGGAATGCCCTGCGACTCAATAAATGTCTGTGTACCACCAGTTGACAATATCTCGACTCCGTTCTCATTCAATGTCTTTAGGATCTCAGACAAACCATCTTTATGGAAAACGGAAATAAGAGCTCTCTTAATTTTCTTATTTGCTGACATAATTTTGAATTTCGTTAGTATGCCAACAAAAATACAATTTTTTTATCACTTTATGAAAAAAAATCCACATAAAAATTAACGAATTTTAACGGAGTCGCAGCTATTATTTTTGGGCTCTTTTGTAGTTTATGACTGATTCGTCAATTTGAGGATTGCAAAGGGCCCGTTTCTGATTATTTGAGCCCTTGCCTCTCCCAAAGCGCGAGCCGAAGGCGAGCGCGTATAAATCAACCACAGAGGCTCAGAGCTCTCAGAGAAAGACTGCGTCTTTTTTTGAGAAAAAGAGATTGATATCAGTCAACAAATGGAAAAGAGCCTATTTTTTCTCGTTCCGACGTGGATAAATTTCATCGTTTTTTTTTCATAAATGCCACCACCATTTTTGGGCTTAACCAACGTCTAAAACCATCCATTTTGGTACAATTTTATAAATAAAAAGAGTGAAGAACCGAAATTCTTCACTCTCAATACCTATATCTTGGATATAATTACTTCGACATAACTGGACGAATCACAACTCCATCAAAACGAGTGTGTCTCCAGTGTATTACGCGTGTCTCATCAGAGAACATCACATAACTCTCCGCATATTCATCTCCCTTAGGACTGAAACATGATGACCAATAGTAACCTTCTCCAATAGACGGACTACTGTCAGCAGTTTTCTTTACGCCGACAGCTGGCATGAAAATAGAATTTCCGTTAGGTCCTGTAACCAAGTATCCTGTCATTCCGTCAACTTGTGTACGTTCCCAAGTACAGTTGTCGTATAGCTCATATACCTCTTTATTAGTAGGCATTCTCCAACAATCTCCCCAATTTACAGTAGCAACATCATGCTCAGGTGTAAGTATGCTATCAGCAGTCATTACGCCTTCTTTAATCAATTTAGATGCTGACCATCCATAGTAATCGTATTCATTATCAGTAGGTTCTGTCTCTCCCCATGAATAGTGATTACCCATATCAGATGGTTTTGTCGCTCCTACATTCATAGTTGCCCATTTAATAGAAAGGCCAAGATCCACTGCATTTTTATCACTCTGGCAACCTGATGATGTTGTATCAGAACCGCCACTACAATTATCCAACTGTTTTCTCAATGAGATGATCTCTTTTTCCATCTTCTTGATTGAATCAGACAGAGCCATATTCTCGTTAGACTTTTCTTGCAACATTCTTGCAATCGCATCCAAAAGGAATTCTGGATCATTAAGTCTCTTCTCGCACTCACTATCAGTAGACGGTGCTGCTAACTTTGATGCTCCAAGTTTGAAGTCAATTGAATCCACGTCTTTCACTTCATACTCATAGGCAGACCCATCATTAGTGTGCACATATACGTTTTGTGCCATCATAGTTGAGCTCATTAGAGCTACACCAAACATTAAAGATAAATTTTTCATATTGTTTAATTTTCTATTCAAAATTAATCTTATTTTAAAACATCTGTTCTATTTATGACTTTTTTAACATTGTTTTAACTTTTGCAGTATATGGATCCATATCCAATTACTATATTCAAAAAAAGAGACGCGGAAACCTCCACGCCTCTCTATATATATTAGCAAAGACGGTGCAGCCCGTCTCCACGTTTTTTACTCCATAATCATCATTGCGTCGCCGTATGCTCCAAACTTGTAGCCTTCCTTGATTGCGACGTCGTATGCCTTCATTACGTTATCATAACCACCGAATGCAGTAACCATCATCAACATTGTTGAGTATGGCAAGTGGAAGTTGGTGATACATCTGTTAGCCACGCTGAAGTTGTATGGTGGAAAAATGAACTTGTTTGTCCAACCCTCGAATGGCTTGATCATTCCGTCTGTGCTGACAGATGTCTCGATTGCCTTCAACACTGTTGTGCCAACTGCGCAGATGTTTTTGCTCTTTTTTGTCGCAGCGTTGATGATGTTAGCGTTCTCGTCGTTAACCTCAATCTGCTCTGAATCTGTCTTATGCTTTGTCAAATCCTCGACATCGATGTCACGGAAATTACCAAGACCAGCATGAAGAGTGATTTTTGCAAACTCACATCCCTTGATCTCCAATCTCTTCATCAACTCACGTGAGAAGTGCATACCTGCTGCTGGTGCCATCACAGCTCCCTCCTTCTCAGCATAGATAGTCTGGTAACGCTCTGCATCCTCTGGCTCCACCGGACGTGTGATGTAGTCTGGCAACGGTGTGCGGCCAAGCTTCATCAATAGATCTTTGAACTCCTCCTGTGAACCGTCGAACAAATATCTCAATGTACGGCCTCTTGAAGTTGTGTTGTCGATAACCTCGGCCACAAGTGAATCATCCTCACCAAAATATAGCTTGTTTCCAATACGGATCTTACGCGCTGGCTCTACAAGCACATCCCAAAATCTCAACTCACTGTTAAGCTCTCTCAACAATGTGACCTCGATATTGGCATTTGTCTTCTCCTTATTTCCCTCCAAAATAGCAGGAAACACTTTTGTATCATTAAGAATAAATACATCCTCTTCATCGAAATACTCAAGGATATCCTTGAATATCTTGTGCTCAATCTCTCCAGTCTTCTTGTGCAACACTAACAATCTGCACTCATCGCGATGCTCCGATGGATACTGAGCGATGCTCTCATCAGGAAGATTGAATTTGAACTTTGAAAGCTTCATATTTTATCTTTTTTGAGTTTCTAATATTATAAAGTCCGAAGGAATCTTCGTTTTCGTCTTCGTCTTCGTTTTCGTCTTCGTTTTCGTCTTCGTCTTCGTTTTCGTTTTCGTTTTCGTTTTCGTTTTCGTTAACGTTATTCCCCCGTCTCTCCTATTGTCTTTATCGTCGGGTCGTTATCGAGCAAAAACTGGAATTGCTCAAGCGAGATGCAATCCTCCAACTTCGCGTCGCCGATTCTTGTGCGGCATAGCGACGTTAGGTGTGCCCCACTCTTCAATGCCTCTCCGATGTCTCTTGCCAAGCCACGTATATATGTGCCTTTGCTACACACTACCCTAATCTTGATTGAAGTCTGGGAATACTCCATCAACTCAATCTCATCAATCACCAATGTCTTCGGTTTGATCTCCACTTCCTCCCCTTTACGGGCATACTCATAGGCTCTCTTACCGTTGATCTTCACCGCCGAAAATGCAGGCGGCACCTGCTGTATCTCACCCAAAAACTGCTTCAGTGTCTCCTCCACAAGTTCACGAGTGATATGTTCTGTTGGATATGTTGCGTCGACTTCTGTCTCCAAATCGAAAGATGGTGTTGTGGCACCAAGTGCAAGGTCTGCCACATACTCCTTCGTCTGGTACTGGAAATTATCAATCTCCTTCGTCTTCTTGCCTGTGCAGACGATAAGCACTCCCGTCGCCAACGGATCAAGCGTGCCAGCATGTCCGATCTTGATCTTCTTCACACCAAGACGATGACGTATGTTGATACGTGCTTTGTTGACTAGGTCGAACGACGACCAATGCAACGGTTTATTGAATAGTAATACTTCGCCTGCTATAAAATCCATATCCGACTATTACATCATGCTGTAGCCAATTGCCCAGCATCCGATAATTGCACAATAAATTGCAAAGTAGATCAACTTGCCCTTCTTAACAAACTCGATCATTCCCTTGCATGCCAAAGCTCCTGAGATGAATGCTGCCAAGAAACCAACGATTGCCACATCCAAATCCAAGCCCATATTCTGTACCTTCTGGCAAGCGTCGCAGAACCACTCTCCATTGACAAGCTCCATCACTGTCTTACACTCAGGACACTTGTGCTTGAAGATCTTCAACAACTGCAAGAATGCCTCTCCCAAGATTGGCACCAACACCATTAGGAATGAGAACTTGGCTACCGACTCCTTCTTATTTCCAAGAAGCAAACCAGTTGCGATTGTTGTACCACTTCTTGACAAACCTGGCAATACTGCACATGCCTGACCAAGTCCGATGATAAATGCGTCGCGACGCGAGATATCCTCCTTGATACGTGGTTTTGCATAATATGAGAATGCAAGAAGTGTCGCAGTGACAAGCAAACAGATACCTACAATCAATAATCCCTCACCAAAAATCTCCTCAACATAATCCTTGAAGAACATACCGATGATGAAAATAGGAATCATAGAGATACAAATCTTCAATACATATTCTCTATCGTCGTTCCACTCCTTTAGACCACAACTCAAAGATCCTTTCAAAACCTTTGAAATCTCACTCCATAGAATTACGATTGTACTCAATACTGTTGCTGCATGAACTACGGTGTCAAACAAAAGGTTTTCTGCTCCACTCGTATTCAAACCTAATATTTCCTGACCAATTGTCAAGTGTCCACTACTGCTGACAGGCAAAAACTCTGTCAAACCCTGAATCAAACCTAGAATAAGAGCTTGTATCCAATCCATTTTTTTTAGAAATTAGCTGTTAACGACTCCTCTTTGCTCTCTGAGTCAGAAACCATAAGTCCTTCTTCTTTATTTTCTTTCTCAGCAGGAACCCAAAGGATTACGAAAATCTCAAACACAAAACCAAACAACGCAATCATAGGACCTACAGTCACTCTCTGTGCATTATAAATCTCTGGATTGAACTCTGTTCCCTCGGCACCACCACCGATCATTAGAATGAACCCCACAAGAATGATTACGAATCCTACAGCTAAAAGCATAAGATTCTTCTTAGGAAGTGCATATCCTGTATTCGCTTTCATTATTATATATTTAAATGTAATACAACTCTTTTTCTGATCTGCTCAAAAATTTGTTGACGGCAAAATATGTCGACAACCATGATATCACTATTCCGGATACCATTATGGCTCCAGCCACGACGAAATATATCGAGTGATCTGAATAATCCACAAATAGGCTCAACTGGTCGCGCATCATATACGCAAACAATGCTAAGTAACCTATTGCCAAAATCGCAGCAATGATTCCGATCACCACTCCCTTCTTCAAATAAGGTCGACGGATGAAACTTCTCGTCGCTCCCACAAGCTTCATAGTGTTGATTAGGAATCTATCTGAATATATGAGTAGACGCAATGTATTGTTTATTAGCACAAACGAGATAAAGAACAATACTCCAGCCACAATCAAGAATAGCAGCGACGCCTTTTGAATATTACGGTTGACCTCATTGATAAACTGTTTCTGATAAACAACCTTGTCGACAATTCTGTATTCCTTAATCGACTTTACAACAGACTCAAGTTTATCATTATCAGTGTACTCTGATTTCAAATTAACCACAAAAGACGCACTCAATGGATTATAGCCAAGGAAGGCAACGGGATCTTCTCCCATCTCCTGCTCCAAATCTTTTACAGCCTGCTCTTTGCTGATAAACGTCACCTTTTTCGCATACGACTGACCACGAAGAATCTCATCAAGTGTAGTGATTTCTTTCTCTGTAGCATCATCCTTAATCTCAATGGTAACTGTATAATTTTCCCTTACATAGGCAGAAAGAGTGTCTCCAATCTTTAAGCCCAGCACCACAATACCAATCAAAAACAGCACCATTGAAATACTGACAATGGTGGTAAGTTTGGAATTAAATATTTTATATTTAGCAACAGAATCTTTCATTTTAATGCAAAATAAACAAAAAAACAGCCACTTATAAAATTTTTTTTGAAGAATCTACTGATTTATAAGAAAATATTTAGACTCTGTCTTAGTTTATGACTGATTTTTACGAGGATTGTTAAGGGCGGAACGTCCTAACCTCTCTCCGAGAATTCGTAAGAACGAGCGGTCAAAAGTGAAATATGTTATTTTTATATAGACTGTCAAACACTAATTACGACACTCAATAAATAGAGAAAAAGCATCATAAAACCACAAAATCGTTCACTGCACTAAACGCTTTTTGGCAAAAATCGTTCAGTACACTTACCTTTTTGTTATTTTTTGGTAAGTAGACTAAACGATTATATATCTGCGACATATTTTTTATGAGAATGGCTTATGGAAACACTTTTCAAAAAACATAAAATGTATATATCGCAAACAAGCCTGGATATAGTACGCGATATAATAAACAAAGTAAATTGGACAAAACAGTTAGTTGCCACTATGTTGCTTTTCTTGGCAGGCAATGTGCCTTACGAAGTGAATATCGCCAAACTAGCTTCGTACCTTGAATTAAGCAAAGTGACCGTTCTTAATTACCTTAATAGTATGCAGAAGACTGAGCTTATACATCTCTTATACACGGACAACAAGTCAGTCACAAAAATGCAAAAACCTAACAAGATTTACATCCACAACACTAATATGCTTAATTCATTAGGAGTAAGCTGTCCGATAGGTACATTAAGAGAATGCTTTGTGGTTAATCAACTTAGTGTAAACCACAATATTGAATATGGAAATACAACTGGAGATTTTAAAGTCGACGGCAAAATAACATTTGAAGTAGGTGGAGAAAAAAAGTCTTTCGACCAAATTGCAGACATCCCTAATTCATACGTTCTTGCAGATTCAATGGAATTCCCAATTGGCAAAAAATTGCCAATTTGGCTTGTCGGTATGACATATTAAGCAACTAATATTGCTAAAAAACCATGTTGTACAAAATGTTTTATTTTTTGGATAAAAGGTAAAAAAAGCTGAAATTTGCAACCCGAAAAAACAAAGACAACCTTTCAACCTTTAATACCATTTGATTTTGTAATAGGGTATATATCGAAAAACACGCGTTTTTGTAGAGCATTACGGTTTATCCGTAATTGCTCTTCGAAAACAGAGAAACTTCTTTTCTCCTCTAACACATTTTTTTCGTAACTATCCAATTAAATGCGATATAATGAAGACGTGAGATTTCACGTCTTTTTTCTTTAATAAAGCATCGTTTTTCTTATTGCGGGAATAATTGTATTTTTGTAAAAAAATATGATAATATGTTTCTACTGATTCTATATCTTTTTCTTACGGTATTCATCTCCTTCTTATGCTCAATTTCTGAGTCGGTGATGTTCTCTACCTCTATTCCTTATGCTGCGACGTTGGCTACAAAAAGCAAAGGTGGAAAACTGTTGAAGAGTCTTAAGGATAATATGGGCCGACCTATCTCAGCCATCCTTTCAGTCAACACTATCGCCAACACATTAGGTGCGTCTGCTGTGGGTATGCAGGTACAGGAGGTGCTTGGTAGTGAATGGTTCGGATATGTATCAGCTGGATTGACTGTGACGATTCTTATATTCTCTGAGATTATACCGAAATCAATAGGCTCAAACTACTGGAGATCTCTTTGTATTCCCGTCGCCTACTTTGTGCAGACTCTATATTATGTGGCCTTTCCACTTGTAATCATCACGGAGAAGCTTACTCAATTGTTTGCTAAGAAGGAGACTCAGACTGTCAGCCGTGAGGAGATTGCGGTGCTTACTTCCATTGGTGAGAAAGAAGGTGTATTTGCCACAAGTGAGAGCAAGATCATCACTAACCTCATCAAGCTACGTCAGATCAAGATTCGTAACATCATGACTCCACGTACTGTGGTGTGGGCTGTGCAGGAGAATATGACGCTTAGGGAATTTTTCAAGACTAAGGATTTCAAGCGTTACTCACGTATTCCAATCTACTCGGAATCTTTGGATACAATCACAGGATTCGTGCTAAAGTCGGACGTGCTCTACCACCTTGCCAACGACAAGGATAATATGCAGCTAAAGCAAATCCGTCGCTCCATCACTTGCTGTTATGAGCATACATCCATCCTTTCATTCTACGATACGATGATCGCACGCAAGGAGCATATGGCGATGGTGATTGATGAGTATGGCGGATTGGAAGGAATTGTCACTATGGAAGATGTTATTGAGACCATCCTTGGCCTTGAGATCACAGATGAGAGCGACACTCAGATCGATATGCAACAGTTGGCTAAGGAGCAGTGGGAGAAACGTCGCCAGAAGTTCTTTAGTGAGAAAGATGCAGAATTCGATTCCATTCTTGGATTGGAAGGTACAGAAGAGAATAAAAATTAATACATTCTACACCTCAAAATGCACTATGTGAGTGCATTTTATTTAAAATAATGCACTCACATAGTGCATTATTGCTATTTTTGTAAAGTGATATTATATTTGAGAATGAATGGAGCAGTTAATTGTAAATTATAAAAGGATCCTGAAACTTACAACCTCCAATTTCCATAGGTACATGTATGACAAAGTGAATTGGAATGGACGTCTTGTGGGCATTGTAGGAGCCAGAGGTGTGGGAAAAACTACAATGATCCTTCAATACATAAAGGAACATCTGGATGTAAATACTACATTGTATGTGAATGCTGAGCATCTATATTTTGCATCCCATAAACTATCAGAACTTGCGGACGAGTTCAGCCAAATGGGTGGAAAATATTTGGTTGTCGACGAGGTGCATAGATACGAAGGATGGTCCAAAGAACTGAAACTTATTTATGACTATCATCCTGAGCTTCATGTGATATTTTCTGGGTCATCTGTGTTGGACATAAATAAGGGCATTCAGTCTGATCTGTCTCGACGTGCTGTTGTCTATACCATGTACGGATTGTCTTTTAGAGAGTATCTGGAGTTGTTTGAGAACATTAAGATTAATACATACTCGCTTGAAGATGTTTTAGCAAGCAAAGTAGAGTTGGACGACTCATTCCGTCCGCTCCTTTATTTCAGAAAGTATTTGGAAAAGGGATATTATCCTTTTGCCATAGAAGATGATTATGATGAAAAACTTACAAATGTTGTAACAAAAACGTTAGAAACTGACATCCCCGAATATGCAAATATGAATGTGTCGACGGGAAGGAAATTAAAGAGATTGATGGCTGTAATAGCAGAAAGCGTTCCTTTCAAACCTAATATGGTCACTCTGGCAGAAGTGTTGAGTGTTTCCCGTAACAATGTTGCTGATTATCTGTTATACATTGAAGAAGCCGGACTCATTACTCAGTTGAGAGACCAAACTGGAGGTGTGCGTTCTCTCGGTAAAGTCGATAAGGTTTATTTAGAGAATACAAATCTAATTTATAATCTTGCAAGAAGGGAGAATGCAGAAATCGGAAACGTCAGAGAAACATTTTTTATGAATCAGTTGCGAGTTGTAGACGATCCTATCACATCTCCAGTATCAGACTTTTTGGTTGGAGATAAAACGTTTGAAATCAGAGGTCGCAATAAAAAGCAGAAACAAATAAGGGATGTCAAGAATGCTTATGTTGTAAAAGACGACATTGAATATGGAGGCATGAATATAATACCATTATGGCAGTTCGGTTTGCTTTATTAAGAAATTGGGACTGGTAGCGTCTTTGTGTCATGTTATGATGGAGACATGGTAGATCCAGTAGACTTTGATTAAGAATTAAGAGTGAGGAATTTCGATTCTTCATTCTTTTATTTTGTTTTATGTCTGTAGAGGCTATTTTGGACAACCTCCATATAATATTGGTAATGACAATATAATAAACCCCAAATTTTAACTATCTTTGTAGGCAAATAACGAAATAATAAATAGATGAAGGTATCAAAAAATACAGTCGTATCTGTTAGCTATCAGCTCTTCGTTGGCGACGAGGGAGAGAAAGAGGAGCTTATGGAGCAGACTAAGAAGAGCCAACCATTTAAGTTTACTTGCGGTACAGGCGCTGCATTGGAGAAGTTTGAGGAGAATCTAATGGGCTTGTCTGCCGGTGATTCTTTCGATTTCTACATTGAGTGTGAGGATGCATACGGTGAGTATGATGAGGACAAAGTGGTGACAGTACCAAAATCAACTTTCCTTGTTGACGGTGAGATTGATGAAGAGGAGCTCTTTGTCGACAATATTATCCCAATGAGTATGGAAGACGGTCAGAAACACGATGCCGTCATCAACGATATAACTGAGGATGAGGTGGAGCTTGACTTCAACCACCTTCTTGCTGGTGAGCGTCTACATTTTGTCGGAACAATTGTGGATGTGCGTAACGCAAGTGCGGCACCAGGTCCTCGTAAACCAAACAAATATTAATTCAACTACTAATCAACTGTTATGGCAATTAGCAAAGAGAACATTTTCGTTCAACTAAAATATACACTTTACGTTGGCAACGACGGAGAAGAGGTGATGCTTGAGGAGACTCCAGACGATCAGCTTTTCAGATTCACAACTGGTCTTGGAATGGTGCTTCCAAAGTTTGAGGAGGCATTGTACGGCAAGGTCACTGGCGATACATTCGATTTCTACATCAACACAGAGGACGCTTACGGCGACTACGTTGAGGATCTTTGCGTCGACCTAGACAAGTCAATCTTCAAGAACGAGAAGGGTGAGATTGACGAGAATATCATCTTCGTAGGTAATATTCTTCCAATGATGTCGGCTGAGGGTCAGAGAATGAACGGAAAGGTAGTTGAGATCACAGAGACTAACGTCAAGATGGACTTCAACCATCCGCTTGCAGGTGAACGTCTTCACTTCAAGGGAGAGGTTAAGGAAGAACGTCCAGCTACTGAGTTTGAGATCGAACTTGTTAAGGGTCACCACGGTTGTGGCGGCTGCGGAGGCGGTGGATGCAGCGGTGGCTGTGGAAGCTGTGGAGACGGTGGTTGTGGCGGCGGAAGCTGCGGAGAAGGCGGTTGCTGCGGAAAATAACCAAGTGTAGTTTAATTATATAGCATTTGACACTAAATGAGGATTGTTAAGGGCCCAATTTTAATTATTTTGGCCCTAACTCTTTTCCCCAGAGCGAGCCCGTAAGGGCGAGCGTCAAATGAGAAACAATATAATCATTTTTCAATTTGTTCATTATTTAAACAAATGAATTCAATAGGAGATATTTTCCGTCTTACCACATACGGAGAGAGCCACGGAGCTGCAGTAGGCGGCATCTTGGATGGTTTTCCAGCAGGAGTGGAGATAGACGTTGATTTCATACAAGCTGAGTTGAACCGTCGTCGCCCCGGACAGAGTGCCATCACTACAGCACGTGCTGAGGGAGATAAGGTAGAGATTCTTTCAGGTGTTTACGAAGGAATCTCAACAGGTACACCAATCGCTTTTGAGGTACGCAACGAGAATCAGCATTCGTCGGACTACGAGGAGATGAAGAATCTTTACCGTCCGTCACATGCAGACTATACTTACCAAACTAAATACGGTATCCGCGACCATCGTGGAGGCGGTAGATCATCAGCTCGTGAGACTATCTCACGCGTGGTAGGTGGTGCGTTTGCCAAACTTGCTTTGAAGCATTTCGGAATTCAGATTTTCGCTTACACATCACAGGCTGGCGATATCAAACTTGATTCTGACTACACTAAATACGATCTTAACCAGATTGAAAGCAATATTGTTCGTTGTCCCGACGCTGCAAAAGCTGAGCAGATGATTGAACTAATCAAGCAGGTGAAGTCTGAAGGTGACACTATCGGAGGTGTGATCACTTGCGTCATCAAGGGTTGCCCAGTTGGACTTGGAGATCCAGCGTTCGGCAAACTTCACGCTCGTCTTGGTGCAGCCATTCTAAGCATCAACGCATGTAAAGGCTTTGAGTACGGAATGGGCTTCGAAGGAGTAGGAGGAAGAGGTTCACAGATGAACGACAGATTCGCTAACGTAAACGGACAGATCCGCACTACAACTAACCATTCAGGTGGTATCCAGGGTGGTATTTCCAACGGTGAGGATATCTATTTCCGTGCAGCATTCAAGCCAATCCCTACTTTGCTATTTGAGCAGAACACTGTGAACAAGGCAGGTGAGGATGCCATCATCAAGGCAAGAGGCCGCCACGATCCATGTGTATTGCCACGCGCAGTGCCTATCGTTGAGGCAATGTCGGCAATGGTCATCTTGGATGCAATGTTGGCAAACAGAAGTGCAAAACTATAATTAAATTACGAACTGATATGAGGAAAGTTATTGGCATAGGCGAAACAATTTTAGACATCATTTTCAAGAATGAACAACCTACTGCCGCAAAACCAGGTGGATCAACATTCAATTCCATGATCACACTTGGAAGACTTGGTGTTCACACTGAGTTTATTAGCGAGGTAGGACGTGACCGTCTTGGCAAGCAAATCAAGGATTTCTTAGCTGAGAACAATGTGATCGCGGATAATGTATACGACTACGACGGTGGAAAGACAGCGTTGTCGCTTGCATTCCTTGATGAGAACATGAATGCTGACTATCTATTCTACAAGAATGATGCAGCTCAGAAGCTAGACTATGTGATGCCAAAGATAGAGGAAAACGACATCATCGTGATTGGTTCATTCTTCTCTATTAACGATGCGTTGAGAGAGAATCTTACATACCTTCTTGATGAGGCTAAACGTAAGAAAGCCATCATTTATTACGATGTCAACTTCCGTAAGAACCGTAAGAGTCAGGTTCGCTTCTTGATGCCTAACATCCTTGATAATTTCGACTATGCTAATATCGTCAAGGGAAGCGACGAAGATTTCGACAATATCTTCTCTGAGAACGATTCTGACTTGACATACAAAGAGCATATCGAATTCTATAGCAAGAATTTCATCTACACACAGGGAGCAAATGGTGTTACTGTGTATGGAAAGGGATTCAAGAAGCACTACGATGCTAAGAAGATTGAGGTGGTAAGTACAGTAGGTGCTGGCGACAATTTCAACGCAGGAGTAGTATACGGTTTGCTTGTAGCAGGTGTCACATTCGAAGAGTTGAAAAACGGAATCAGCGAAGAGAAGTGGGATACTGTAGTGAAATGTGCTATTGATTTCTCATCTACTGTCTGCATGACTCTTGACAACTACGCTTCAAAGGAATACTGCGCAGAATACAGCCAGCAGACTCCACTTCCAGTAGAGGAGGAATAAACGAAAACGAAGACGAAGACGAAGACGAAAACGAAGACGAAAAAAGGCGACGTGAGGAATTGCGTCGCCTTTATTTATCTGTTTTTGATAATCACTTTATAACCAGCAGGAAACATTGCTTTATTATTAGACATCTTCAGACCCTTCTCTCCATCAGAATCAAAAATATCCGCATTAAACGCATACTCTTTCCTTTTATATGTAATTGTTTCCATCCTAAGAAATACCCTCTCATCAACAATATTTGCCTCAGCGTAGACCACCATATTTTTAGGAACCACCACCCCATTTATAGTGATATCGTCCAGCAATCTCAGTTTCACTTTGCTGCCAATGCTCACATTCTGCTGTTCGTGGATAACGGCATTAATGTATTTTTCTGCCTGTTGATTGTTATCACCTATAGGATTAAATCCTACATTCTCATCTGGAATTGTGGCTAAATCTGAAGATAATACCTCACCGTCTCGTTTAGTGTCGTTTGTATTTCGCTCAACAGGATATGATTCGGCTTTTCTATCACTAAGTTGAGAAGAAGAAGGGGAGAGCGGGCTTATGTCAGCCACGCCACCGTTTTTATTTTTAATTGATGTATTATGAGAGGTGTCTCTCCCCTTTTCTTCTAACGTAATATGATTTTTCTTATTTTCAATCACCTGACATACTCCAACATTTTCGTTTTCGTCTTCGTTTTCGTCTTCGTTTTCGTTTTCGTTTTTATCAACGTTCATCATCCAGAATACTCCGCACCCAACTACAAACAAGAGTAGGCAAAACAAATGGATTGCTAACGACTTATTGTTCATCTGATTATAATTGATTTAACCAAACAACATCTTCACAATATCCGACGTCTCCTGCTGAAGCTCAGTCAACTCCACCGGCTCCTCTTCGTTTTTGACACAAGATTCCACGGGCACCGTCTCCCCAGCCGGAATCAGCGCCGCCACCTTCACCATTGAGGCACGACGAATCTCCATCTCATATGAGACATCATCCCTGTAAGGTGTGTATAGTTGTTTTATTCTTGCTTTTCTCTCCTCTGCTGTCGAAACTTCTTTGGTTCCTTTACTTTTATTGAGATACTGAAGGACTACATCAATAACCAAGCATAGTGCGAGCCAAACAATAATGAATTCAGACCAACTGATCTTGCTCATTCTACCCTATTTTTTTTGGCAAATTTATAATTTTATCCCGAACACTCAACGCTCATAATTTCTTTTTTACAATTTGTTTGAGTGGAAAAATGGAAAAGATTACTTTTGCATCCGAATCTGCGATGTTTTAGTCCAAATGAAAAGTAAAGAAAGAAAAATATCCAATTTGTTCGGGTTGCTTGCGTCTAAAAGCAATCACCCTAACGACGACCCGTTCAACCTAAAAGAACAGTCGGATTTTCCACAAAACGAAATCTTTCATACGGACGAATACACAATAAACTTCCCTACTACATATGTGCGTCAGGGCAAAGTACACCACGGCTGGATCAACCTTGAAGCTCCATTCCGCGCAACAATGGTGGTGGGATCTCCAGGTTCAGGAAAATCATACACGATTGTCAGCAACTATATCCGTCAGACTTTAGCTAAAGGCTACGCGATGTATCTCTACGATTTCAAGATTCCGGATCTGTCGGAGATAGCTTACTCCAATTTCATGTGGAACAAGCATCGTTGGAAAGAGATATATAATGGAGTGGAGCCGAAGTATGGAATGATTGATTTTAACAATCCACGCGTCTCCCTTCGTTGCAATCCACTTAAAGCAAATCTCTTGGAATCAAAGACACATGCCGACGAGATTGCTCAAGTGATCTGTTATAATCTCGCACGCACATGGGCCGACAAACAGGGAGACTTCTTTGTGGAGTCGGCAATCAATTATCTAGGTGCATGTATCTGGTTTTTACGTCTTTATGAAAATGGAAAATACTGTACCTTTCCACATGTGATTGATTTCATCTCTCAGCCTATGGATCAGGTTATTCCGATCTTGGCAAGTTACTCCGACTTATCAGTCACAATAGCACCATATTTAAATGCGTGGTCGGCAGGAGCTGTTGACCAGATTCAAGGACAGATAGCGTCGATACAGATTCCTTTAGGACGACTTAATTCCATCTTCCTATATTGGGCAATGAGTGGCGACGATATTGACCTCGACATCAATAATCCATTGGAGCCCAAACTGCTTTGTTTCGGCAATGATCCACAAAATGCCAACACCTACAGCACAGCTCTCGGTGTCTACACAGCCCGCATCCTTAAATTAGCAAATCAGAAAGGAAAACATAAGAGTGCAATCGTGATCGACGAATTGCCAACCATGTTTGTGCACGGTCTTGATAATCTCATCGCCACAGCCCGTTCCAACGAGGTTGCAATCCTTCTTGGCTTCCAAGATTTCTCTCAACTCAAAGCTGATTACAAAGAGGCAAATGCCAATAAAATCATTCAGACAGTTGGAAATTTCTTCGTCGGACAATGTTTTGATGAGACAGCGGAGAAAATCTCCAAACGAATTGGAAAGAACAAACAAAAGAAAGATTCGGGTTCAGCCTATCAGATGGATTATATGATTCCACCTGAACGATTCTCACAAGCAAAACAAGGTTGGTTTGCAGGTTTAGTCTGCGATAATAACGGTTCGGATACTAACGACCGTGTCTTTGCTGCAGATATTGATATAGACGTTGATATTTGTAACGAAGAGGCAGTCCACTACCTTGAGTTGCCAGAGTTCTATGATTTCGATGATGATATAGTCGACGCGAATCTCCGCGTCTACGCAGATGAGATCGGATTCAACCATTCTCAATACTCCGACACAAGATCCCTCGTCGACGGAATGATCCGACACTGGTTTGAACACAACGACATAGCATCCTATGGTTTCGACCACACCAAATATAAATCAGTAACGACGCTAATCAACAAAGTGAAGAAACCGTCGAAAGAGATGAAGAAAATCTTCCCACAATTCTTGGAGAAAGACAAGATGCTTGATCGCATAATAGAGATTCGTGACTCAAGAATGCGAGAATATCTGCAGAACAACCGCGAGAATATACGACAGGAGGTAGAGAATATCTGTACTGCTGAACTTGACCGTATGCGTAAACTTGCCGAACAAGGCGTACAACCGTATAAAAGGCTCTGGGAGATGAGAAGTAAATGCTAAATGTTAAATGCTAAATGTTAAATGCTAAGAAGCTGTTTAAATTTTAGTGGAAAATTTTGTTAAGGATCAAAAAGCAGAAGGCTAATTGAATCATTGCGACAGAAGACTCAGAGTAAAATTCGTAATCAATAGTTAGTCTTCTAAAATTTTCAAGCCATGCAAACG
>JAZUGF010000031.1:0-42653 GCA_045641065.1 Paludibacteraceae bacterium
CCCTTAACAATCCTCATTTTGGACAACTGATATATAATCACCAAAAGTAATTACTTTCTACACTATACATAATTCAAATAATCTAACAATTTAGTACATAAAAAAAGACGTCGAATATATCACATACTCAACGCCTTGGAAAAAAATAATTAATGCGAAAAATTTATGTTTCTCTTTCAAATGTGAATTTTAGATATCAAGATACTTAACAACGTATCTTGTAGCTTTCTTCTCTTCATTCACATAGATTCTATATTCACCTCTATCATACTGATAAAGTTTAATATTTGACTTATCCAAAGAAGGAGTTGCACACTCAAAAGTACAATACTTAAAATCTTTCTTTACAACCCAATGCTTAGGTTTTTCTAAGATTTCATAAGTGGCATCACCTACACTTACTACATTTTTTGTCATATTGATAGTAATTGATGTATTGCTTCCAATCCATGGTCCCCATGCGTACACATCAGGAACATTCTTTGCTCCGACTCCTGCCGAGCTTTTGAATGCTCTGAAGTTAATCTCTTGAGCCGTACTCTCAAACGAGATTACAAACAAAGAGAATAACGCTATAAGGTATGTTACAATACGCTTCATTGCTATCTTGTAGTTTCGTTCTTTTTTACAAATATAAGGCATTTATTCAATCACACAAAGTATTTGTCTAAAAAATCTCACATTTTCTCCACATTTTTTACGCATCTGCATAAAATTCATGTCGTTCAGCATAAAACCGATGCTCTACTCTTCTTTTTTCAATTTCGGAATTGAGATTCCATATCTGACTGCCAGTATTCTACTTGCCACTACAACTCCGGCACAAACCAATCCAGATACTAATTGATTAGCTCCAAATGAGTCGCAAACGAAGAACATAACTCCACCAAAAATGCAAGCTGTGGCATAAATCTCCTTTTTGAAGATCAACGGCACTTCCGCCAAAAGAACATCTCTGATGATACCTCCAGCAGCTCCTCCCATCGTACCCATCGCTATCGGAACCCACCATGGGAAATCGTAAGCCAAGGTTTTCTCTATACCGACGACTGTATAAAGAGCCAAGCCGAATGTATCGAAAATAAAGAATGTCACATTCATGTGAATCAATCTCTTACGGAACACCACGACAAACAACAACGCTAAGATTGTCATTGTGACATAGAGCGAATTAGTCATCCACACCGGCGTCACACCAAGCAATAAATCACGTAGTGTTCCTCCTCCGATAGCCGTAGCAAATCCAACAACAAAGGCGCCAAACAAATCAAATCCTTTGTTTGCCGCCATTCTTATTCCGCTGATTGCAAAGACAAAAGCTCCAATCGCGTCGATGATTTCTATCATATTATTGATGTCCATCATATCCATATTTTGAAATCTTTTTTGCACATTCGCCGCAAATCCCCTTTATAACATAGCTGGTCTCAATAACTTGGAATCCTTCAGGCACCTCTACTTTCGGCACCATCAATGATTTGCAGCAATATGTGTGGTGACAGATATTACATGTGATATGCACATGCTGTTCTTCTTCAGACTTTGCGACACAATATTTCTGTGCCCCACTACCGTCGTCGATAGAATGAAGAAGATGATGTTCCTCAAACGCCACCAAAGTACGAAATATAGTAGATCTATCAATGTCAGGAATCAAATCTTCAATGTCGGTAAGAGAAAAAGCAAAAGGCACTTCATTGATTTTTTCCCAAATCAACACTCTTGTTGACGTTGCTCTAATTCCTGATTCTTTTAAAAATTCTTCCGATGATGCCATGCTCTAACAATCATTTTAATCGCTAAATAGATCACGAACGATGAGACTCCCAAACCAACATAAGAATCAACCACCTGGAAATCAGTTATTTTCAGAACTATCATCGCAACAAGGACTACTGCTGGTACAAATATTTCTTTCCATGTCTTATAACGATGAGACGCATATACAAAACTTAAAATTGCAGAGATAACAGATGTAACCAACATCATCCAAGTTATAGGCTGCGAAAAAGCTAAAGGAGAATCAATTCTCACAAAAAACTCATTAATGACAATAGCAGAGAATCCCAAAGCCATGATAGAATCAAAGATGAGGACAGCTATTCGCCCAATCTTAGCGGCTTTTGTATCTGGGAAAGCATTCTTTGCCACTTCATCTCCTAAAAGAAATATTGTAGCAAGATGATACCCCACGCAAGCAGTGATAGACATAGAATCTGTCACAAAGCCAGCAACAAGATTGAGTGACACCAGCAAAAACTGGATCAACAAGAATGTAAGAAATCTAAACGACCTCTCGTTCTTGTCTTCGTCACCTCCTAAAACATTCAGAATCGTCTTCATTGTCAAATGATCAAATCAGGCAGTTTTTATTTCAATTAAAATGCAACGTATGCATTTTCATCAATATCACAAGTGAATCCGACCATACGGATTGCGGTTTGAGCACACTCTACTCCCTTGTTTCCTAATGCTCCACCAGCACGATCAAGAGCCTGCTGCATATCATCAGTAGTAAGCAAACCAAAGATAACAGGTTTTACACCTTCTGCATTCAATGCTGCAATACCATTTGTTGTACCCTGGCAAACGTAATCAAAATGAGGTGTACCACCACGTACCACACAACCCAAAACGATCACTGCGTCAACTTCCTTACACTGACAGCTCTTCTTTGCAGCATATACAAGTTCAAAGCTTCCCGGGACATGGAAAACACGGATGTCCTTATCATAAGCACCATGTTTTTTCAAAGTTTCGATTGCACCTTCACATAGAGCAAAAGTAACGTCGGAATTCCAATCAGATACAATAATATCGAATTTCATTCCACCTGCATGTGGAACTTTATTAAAATCGTAAGCAGATAAATTAGTAGTAGACATATTTTATAAATTTAAAAGCCTCCTAATGTTAACACAATAGGAGGCTTGCTTATCAAATTAGAAAAAAAGAATTCAATAATTACTTCTTAGTCTGGAAATACTGGATGTATTTGTCAGCGTCACGAGCCTCAGTACTCTGTGGATAATTCTCTTTCAAGTCCTCCATCAATTTAGCTGCCTTAGCATTATCTCCATTATTGAAGTGAAGCATTGCAAGACGATACATATACAATGGAGCGATCATATTATTCTTTGAATCAATTGCCTTATTATAATATGACTCAGCCTCTTTCACATCGTTTGCATCAAAGTAACAATCTCCGATTGCTCCGTAGATAGCAGGAGAAACCAAATTGTCACCAGCAGAGAACTTTTTCAAATACTTAATTGCTTCATCGTTCTTGCCAAGATTCTTGTAGCAAACTCCAGCATATGCACAAGCAAGATTACCAGCAGGAGTGCTTGAGTATTTATCAGCAACTTCTTCGAAGCCCATGAAATCATCGTTTCCATTCAAAGCCAACTGGAATGAATCACGTTCAAACCAAGACTGTGCTTTGTAAATCGCGTCTTCAGCTTCTTTCTTTGTCTCGTTGTGACTCTTGAATACCAAAATGATAGCAACAACTACTAAAACGATACCGCCAAGGACCAATCCCAAAGTTTTTTTGTTATTCTCAATGAATGCCTCTGAACTTGTCAAGGCGTTCTCAACCTTGTCCATTGACTCACTGAACTCGGCAGCCTGCTGTTGTTCCAACTGCTCTCTCTCTTTTGCCTCCTGAGCCTGAGCTCTTTCTAATTCTTTATCTGACATTTCTGTTTCTAATTACTTCAATTTTCAAAAATCTGTGCGAAAGTATAAAAAATAAGAGACATTTCAAATATATAATGAAAAAATAACCATAAAAATACGTTTTGACTACATTTATGTGGATAAAAAGAAATTTATTTATAATTTTGTGTCTAGTTTTTGATAAAGTGATAACATATTTAATATGAATATATCATACAATTGGCTCAAAAGATACATTGATATCACTGAGTCGCCAGAGGAGATAGCTAAGATTCTTACATCAATTGGACTTGAAGTCGGCACATTAGAGTCGGCATCACCTGAACTATCAGAAGGTCTAAAAATCGGTGAAGTTGTTGAATGTGCAGCGCACGAGAATTCCGACCACTTGCACGTGGCTCAGGTTAACGTTGGAGAGCCTGAATTGCTACAGATCGTATGTGGAGCGGCAAACTGTCGTAAGGGATTGAAAACAATCGTTGCAACTGTAGGTACTGAGTTGCCTGACGGTGACAAGACATTCAAAATCAAGAAAGGCAAACTTCGTGGCGTAGAGAGCAATGGTATGCTATGTGCTGAAGACGAGATTGGTATCGGCTGCAGCCACGACGGAATCATTGAGCTTCCTGCTGACGCAAAAGTAGGTATGCTTGCCAAGGATTACTATGGTGGACAGAGCGACACAATCATCGAGGTAGATATCACTCCAAACCGTTCGGATGCAATTTCTCACTACGGTGTGGCTCGCGACTTGGCTGCTTACTTCGCATTCCATGGTCCAGCTCACAAACTAACAAAACCATCTACTGCTGATTTCAAGGTTGACAATCACAACCGTGAGGTTAAGGTTACAGTAGAAAACACTACGGCTTGTCCTCGCTATGCGGGAATCACTATCAATAATGTAACTGTCAAGGAGTCGCCAGACTGGTTGAAGGAGTCGTTGTCAGCAATCGGCCTCCACCCTATTAATAATGTAGTAGACGTTACTAACTTCATACTACACGGTATGGGCCAGCCTCTACACTGCTTTGACGCTGATAAAATTGCTGGTGGTGCACTTTCAGTCAAGACTTTGCCAGAGGGAACTAAGTTCGTCACTCTTGACGGTGTTGAGCGTTCTCTAAACGCTAACGACTTGATGATCTGCGACGCTAATGGTGGTTCTTGTATCGCTGGTGTATTCGGTGGTTTGAACTCAGGTGTTACAGAGTCAACAAAATGCGTATTCTTGGAGTGTGCTTACTTCAACCCAGTTTACGTGAGAAAGACAGCTCGTCGCCACGGTTTGAACACAGACGCGTCTTTCCGTTACGAGAGAGGTTGTGATCCAGCAGGCAACGTCGACATTATTAAATATGCCGCAATGCTTATCAAGGAGGTTGCTGGTGGAGAGATTTCTTCTGAGATCACAGATATCTATCCAGAGGAGATCAAGCCATTCATCGTAGATATGCACTACTCAAGAATCAATTCTTTGATTGGAAAAGAGTTAGGCAAGGATGAGGTTCGCACAATTTTGGCAGGTCTTCAGATCTCTATTATAAATGAGAACGATGACGAGTTCACAGTCTCAGTTCCAAACTACAGAGCAGACGTTCAGAGAGAGTGCGACGTGATCGAGGATATCCTACGTATTTATGGATACAACAACGTCACTCCAGACTTGTCTGTTAAGTCATCATTGTCATTCTCACCAAAGGTTGACAGCTACAAGCTTCAGAACTTGATTTCTGAGCAGCTAACTGGCATGGGATTCAATGAGATCTTGAACAACTCTCTTACAAAGTCGGCTTACTACGACAACTGTGAGACATTCAAGGGAGAGAACAGAATCATGTTGATGAACCCACTAAGCAACGATTTGAACTGTATGCGTCAGACATTGCTATTTGGTGGACTTGAGAATATCAGCTACAATATCAACCGCAGAAGCCCTAACTTGGCATTCTACGAGTTCGGTAACTGCTACTACTACAACGGAAACGCACAGCAGACTGTAGAGAATCCGTTGAAGCCATATTCAGAGGATTATCACTTGGGTATGTGGTTGACAGGTATGAAGAGCGAGCAGAACTGGGCACAGGCTCAGCAGAAAGCTTCATTCTACACTCTACACGCATACGTTAAGAGCATCTTCAAGCGTCTTGGCATCAAGCAGGAGAAGACAAAAGTGGCTGAGTATTCAGATGATTTGTTGAGCTACGGTTTGCAAATCACAACGTCGAACGGAAAAGTGCTTGCTACTCTTGGAATCGTTTCAAAGGAGCTATGCAAGAAGATGGATATCTCACAGGAGGTTGAATATGCCGACGTCAACTGGACAGCGTTGATGGGCGAGATGAAGAACCACAACGTGACATACCACGATATTCCTAAGTTCCCTGAGGTTAAGAGAGATTTGGCTCTTCTAATCAACAAGGAGACAACATTTGCAGAGGTTGAGAAGATCGCTCGTGAGACAGAGAAGAAGCTTCTTAAGGATGTTTACCTATTCGACGTCTACGAAGGCAAGACACTTGATTTCGGCAAAAAGTCATACGCAGTGTCATTCATTCTACAGGATGAGGAGAAGACATTGACAGATTCTCAGATCGACGCAATCATGAACAAGTTGATCAAGAACTACGAGACAAAACTAGAGGCAAAAATTAGATAAAATAAATTGAAATAACAATATGGGAAGAGCGTTTGAGTACCGCAAAGCCACAAAGCTTAAGAGATGGGGCCACATGGCCAAGACTTTTACAAAGATTGGTAAGGAAATCACAATTGCAGTAAAAGCAGGAGGTTCAGACCCTGACGGTAATCCACGTCTACGTGCATTGATCCAGACAGCAAAGTCTGAGAACATGCCAAAGGACAACATCGAAAGAGCAATCAAGAGAGCAACAGACAAGGACACTGCTGATTACAAGGAGGTTATCTACGAAGGATACGGTCCTGCAGGTATCGCAATCTTTGTTACAACAGCTACAGACAACACAACTCGTACAGTAGGTAACGTGCGTAACTACTTTAACCGTAACGGTGGACAGTTAGGAACACAGGGTTCTCTATCATTCATGTTCGAGCACAAGTGTATGTTTACAGTTGCCGACAAGGATGGTCTAGACATGGAGGAGTTCGAGCTTGAGTTGATCGACTACGATGTAGAGGAGGTTGAGCGCGACGACGAGGAGAAGACAATCTTCATCTCTGCCCCATTCGAGAGCAACAGCAAGATCCAGGCTTACCTTGAGGAGAACGGATTCGAGATCAAGTCAGTTGAGTTCGAGTACCAGCCAAACGACTACAAGGAGGTTACAGCTGAGCAGCGTGAGCAGGTTCAGAAGATCCTTGACAAGCTTGAGGACGACGAGGACGTACAGGCTGTATTCCACAACATGAAGGAAGAGGAAGAATAAGAAAATAATATAACATTTAAATAAGAAAAACAATGGCAAAGAGTGCATTGCAAATCGCAAGAGCTGCATACCAGCCAAAGCTTCCAAAGGCTTTGAAGGGTAACGTAGCTATCAAAGAGGGTAAGGCTACAGAGTCTGTAGCAGATCAGGCTGACATCAAGAAGCTATTCCCTAATACATACGGTATGCCTGTAGTTACATTCGAGGCATCTAACACACCACTTTCATTGAAGGATATGAACGTAGGTGTTATCCTTTCAGGTGGTCAGGCTCCTGGTGGACACAACGTAATCTCTGGTTTGTTCGACGGTCTAAAGTCAATGAACAAGAACGCTAAGCTTTACGGTTTCTTGGGTGGACCTTCAGGTCTTGTAGATCACAAGTACATCGAGCTAACAGCTGATATCATCGACGAGTACCGTAACACAGGTGGTTTCGACATCATCGGTTCAGGTCGTACAAAGCTTGAGGAGACAGAGCAGTTCGACAAGGGTATCGAGATCTGCAACAAGCTAGGTATCAAGGCAATCGTTATCATCGGTGGTGACGACTCTAACACAAACGCATGTGTACTTGCAGAGTACTACCTACAGAAGAACACAGGTATCCAGGTAATCGGATGTCCTAAGACAATCGACGGTGACCTTAAGAACGACGAGATCGAGACTTCATTCGGTTTCGATACAGCATGTAAGGTTTACTCAGAGGTTATCGGTAACATCATGCGTGACGCTAACTCAGCAAAGAAGTACTGGCACTTCATCAAGTTGATGGGTCGTTCAGCATCTCATATCGCTCTTGAGTGTGGTCTTCAGACTCAGCCAAACATCTGTATCGTATCAGAGGAGGTAGAGGCTAAGAAGATGACTCTTGCTCAGATCGTTAACAACATCGCTGACACTGTAGCTGCACGTGCTGCTAAGGGTAACAACTTCGGTGTATGTTTGATTCCAGAGGGTCTAATCGAGTTCGTTCCAGAGATGAAGGTTCTTATCAAGGAGTTGAACGACCTTCTAGCTGAGACTAACGGTGATGTTCCTGCAGCAGTTAAGAAGCTTTCTTCTAACTCTGCTTCAGTTTACGCATCTCTTCCTGATTTCGTACAGAAGCAGCTTACTCTAGAGCGTGACCCTCACGGTAACGTACAGGTATCTCTAATCGAGACAGAGAAGCTTCTTATCGAGATGGTTAAGACAGAGTTGGCTAAGAGAAAGGCAGCAGGTTCTTACACAGGTAAGTTCTCTGGTCTAGGTCATTTCTTCGGTTACGAGGGACGTTGTGCAGCTCCTTCTAACTTCGACGCTGACTACTGCTACTCACTAGGATTCAACGCAGCATGTTTGATGGCTGCTGGCAAGACTGGTTACATGTCATTGATCAAGAATACTACGGCTCCTGCTGACCAGTGGATCGCTGGTGGTGTGCCTGTAACTAAGATGATGAACATGGAGAAGCGTCACGGTGCTATGAAGCCAGTTATCCGTAAGGCTTTGGTTGAGTTGGACGGTGCTCCATTCAAGAAGCTTGCTGAGAACCGTGCTACATGGGCAATCGAGACTGCATTCGTATACCCTGGCCCAATCCAGTACTGGGGACCATCAGAGGTTTGCGATCAGCCAACTAAGACTCTTGCTCTTGAGCAGGCTAAGTAATGCATAATTCTTAATGCATAATTCTTAATGCATAATTCTTAATGCATAATTCTTAATGCATAATTCTTAATGCATAATTCATAATTGAGCGTGTCTTTCAACACGCTCTTTTTTGTTTACAACAACCATACCAATCAGAATGAATGCTTGCTCTTTTGTTTGTATATGATTATTTGTTACATTTGAGGTCTGTAAATATTAAAATGTTTACCGATTTTTAAGACATTAACAAACCATAGTGTTTCCTTAACAAATAAGATATATGAAATTAGTTGTTCTTATTTCATTCGTCCTTCTAACGTGTGCCATATGCATATACGTTTATTTTTCGAAAAGAAATGAAAACAAATGTCATGTAAAACACTATGATATAGAAGAAATAAAGAAATGCAATACCGTCAATGAGTACTTGAACCTATTAGGTAAAAGAAGAATTGATGACATGACATTTGAAGAAATGGCAGATTGGGCAATGGCAGACAAAATGGGACATGAAACTTGCATGTCGGTTATTATAACAGAAAGAGGTTTATTCGGTTTCTTCCCAGACAAAGCAAAAGTGACCAAAATGCTCAAACAAGCAATCAAGGAAAATAAAAAATTGATGTGCGAGACCTGTTTCTACGATATTGTCGTTGAAGATGAATCACAAGTTGTAGAACCAGAAGAAGATTTTAAATTTACGATAGTTTAATAGTTGCGTTGGATGAGATATATGAAAGTAAGGGAAAAAACGATAAGAGAGATGGTTAAGGTGGAATTTGACTACCCTAACCGTGCGAATATCAAAGAGATTTGGTATTTTGTGGAGGGATGATGAGAGGAGAGAGGGAGAGAAGGTGGAATTTTATTACACTATGGAGCATTATTTAAGTAATTAAAATATAAAGATATGAATTTCACTTGGATTAAATTCTATAAAGAATTTGCTGAAAAATTAATGAAGTTTCGTCATAATCGCAAAGATCTGTTAAACATTATATATGAACATAAGTCTGATTTTCTAGCTGGATATCTTCACGAAAAAAATGGAGAGAACGATTATCTTGAAGATATAGATCCTTTTACGGTTTTTGGTATATTTAATCGACTTATTAAAGACAAAAATCGTATAAGGTCAATCAATTTATTTAAGGATTTATTGGATATCAAATCGCCTATTCCAGAGGATTTCAATGGAATCCCAGTCCTTGACAATAGAAAATCTCACTTTTTTGGATTCAGACATCAACGCAAAGATGATGATATAGAAAATCTTTGGATTTTGTTTGAGAAGGTAGTCAAAGATGAAGAATTGTCTAACGAGTATAACAAAGTCATTGAACAATACATCATTAATATTAATATTACAATGGGGTTGTTCTGGATTCGTCCAGAAAAATTTCTTGCATTAGATAGAGTTAACCGCAAGTATATCAGTCAAAAATATGGAATAACTATATCTGACAAAGTTCCTGATTTCAAGGAATATACAGAAACATTAAAAAAGATCAAGGAAAAAATGAATGAAAATTCTTTTTATGAATTGTCAGCCAATGCAGTCGGAATAAGTAATGACAATGTAAATTCTGAGGGTTCTTGGTATGCCGACACCGTAAAAACATGGAAGAAGAAAAAGAATATCGTATTATACGGTGCTCCAGGTTCAGGCAAAACTTATGAAGTGCCAGAATTGGCCGTACGACTTTGCTGTCCTGATTTCAAAGCTAACGAAGTGTCCCGAGAACAATTGATGGAAAAATATAATCAATTAAAAAGCGAAAAACGTATTGCTTTTACAACATTTCATCAATCTATGGATTATGAAGATTGGATAGAGGGATTACGTCCAATTGTGGATGATAATCAGGTTTCATATAGTATAGAGGATGGCATATTTAAAAGTCTTTGTGAAGCAGCAGAACAACCAATTATAAAAGACAAACAGACAGGTATTGCAGATGATGCTGTTGTATGGAAGGTATCTTTAATGGGAACAGGTGAAAATCCCGTAAGAACAGACTGTATGAAAAATAACTATATTCGTATAGGATGGGATGGTTATGGAGCTGATATATCCGGAGATACTGATTGGAGTGTCTATAATGGAAAACAAATACTTGATGCATTCATCAATAAAATGAAGATTGGTGATATTGTAATGAGTTGTTATTCAAGTCGTACAATAGATGCTGTTGGTGTAGTAGTTGGAGATTACGAATTTGTTGATTCTCTTTCCGATTATAAACGTGTTAGAAAAGTAAACTGGCTTCTAAAGGGACTTAATGAGAATATTGTTGAGATGAACGGAGGAAAGACATTAACATTGGGTACAGTTTATCGTCTAAAATCAATAACATTGGATAATGTAAAGTCATTGCTGGAAAAACATAAAAAGACTACAGCTATGGAAACGAACACAAAACCTTATGTTATGGTGATAGATGAGATGAATAGAGGCAATGTGTCTAAAATCTTTGGAGAATTGATTACTCTTTTAGAAGCTGACAAAAGAAAAGGCAAACAAAATGCTGAGAGTGTTATATTGCCATATTCGAAAATGACTTTCCAAATCCCAGAGAATGTATATCTAATTGCAACAATGAATACGGCTGATCGTTCTTTAGGATCACTAGATTATGCAATAAGACGACGTTTTGCTTTTATGGCATGCAGACCATTGTTTTTGGAAACTGAAGGATTCAATACTGAGTTATTTAAAAAGGTCAGTAAGTTATTTGTTGCAAATATTGATGAATATGAGAAAAGTGGAAATGATCATACATTAAAACTCCTTCCTGCAGATACCCTTTCAGAAGAATATCGTCCAGAGGATGTTTGGATTGGACATAGTTACTTTATTATGACAGATGAAAACGGTGACGATATATCTTACGATCGTATATGCTATGAAATCATCCCTCTGCTTGAAGAATATGTAAGAGATGGCGTTCTTACGGCTGAAGCTCAGAATACTATTGATGAACTTTATAAGATAGCAGCAGAATCATGAAAGTAGTTCAGCTTCGTGAACAATTACTGGAGAATACAGTACTTCAGCAAAATGATTCTGATGCTATTCTTCCATATTTAGAGGATGGTAAGGAAGTTGTGTATACTGTCAAACGAGGTTATGCTGAAAATGAACTCTGTTTGAAATTGACTCGTTACGGAGATGATATCAAAGCAACAGGATCATATTTTATCGGTATTGATTGGATAAAAGAATTTGACTTGGCGGTCCAGTTAAACCCGAAAATGAACGATGGATTTGAAGTTGATTATATTAGAATGCTTAATGATGCACTCTGTGAACCTGAAAATTATGATCATTTGAAGGATTTGGTCACTATACATTTTGATAAGCCTTCTATCCGAGTAACACAACAGCAGGATTTGTTAAGTATATTTCTTATTACTGAATACTTGAATCTTCTACAACGAATAGTCAGAAAAGGACTGAAGAAGAGCTTTTATAATGTAGAAGAAAATCTTAACAACAAAGTAAAAGGCAGAATTTTAATCGGCAAAAACATTAAGCAAAACCTATCAATAGGGCACATTACCAATAATGTATGCAGATATCAAGTATATGATATAGATTCTCCTGAAAATAGAATATTGAAGAAGGCATTGCACTTTTGTGTAAAACAATTAGAAATTTACAAAAAAGCTCTTGATGTTTCAAATCTAAATAAGAAAGTCCAGTATGTATCTCCATTTTTTAGAGGTATAGGAGACACTGTTTCTTTGAAGACAATACAAACATATAAGGGGAATCCTGTATTTAAAGAATATAATCAAGCAATCGAATTTGCTCAATTACTTTTACGAAGATACAGTTACGATATATCAGTGGTAGCCAAACAAGAAATAAAAACACCACCCTTCTGGATTGATATGAGTAAACTATTTGAACTGTATATTTTCCATCATTTGAGAAAAGTGTTTACGGGGAAAAATGAGATTAAATATCATCTAAAGGCACATTATCAAGAATTAGATTATCTCCTCAAACCTGAAAAGTGGAATGATCCTTATGTTATTGATGCCAAGTATAAGCCACGTTATAAATATTCAGGAGGAATCACTATAGATGACGCACGCGAAGTAAGCGGATATGCTCGACTTAGTTCTGTTTATGCGGCACTTGGGTTAAAGGAAGAAGAGACATTACCAATCAAATGTCTGATTATTTACCCGGACCAAGACAAGGAAGAACGATTCTCCTTTAATTGTGATGTAGAACCGAATTTCGATAAAGTAAATGGATATGTGAGAATTTACAAAGTCGGCATTAGATTGCCTGAAATTAAGAATTAGTATAGATTTCTAATATGGAAACCATCATTATAATTTTGAAAAAACATAGTGAAACAGAAACAACAATCAATTTAGTATTCTGTATTTTATTACTCATTGGATTACTTTGGGGAATTGTCGTTGCCGCCGCATTTGATAAAGAACCTTGTGGGTGTGCTATGATTGGCGGAACAATTATGGGCGGTATAGCAGGATGTATATTAGGAGGAATTTTTGGTGGACCTGGAGGATTGGCTGCAGGTGGAATTATAGGATTAGTGATGGGTATTATATGCTCGGGTGCGGCAACTGAATCTATGAAGAGAAAAAAATAAAGTCAACCAAAAACTGGCATGTATTCATAACACATCTGCATTCAAATAAATCACAAAACCACCCTGAATACAGGGGCTTTTGTGTATTGAGAAAAATCAAAGATTTTGAAGATATACATTTGTGCGTCTTTACAATGTCTCTATATACAAAAAAGCCCATGACTGCAGTCATGGACAATGTCAGGTAGATTAGGTCTAGTAATCAGAACGGAGGGCGACGGTAGGGTTAGTATTAGAACGGAGAATTTAATTCTCAACACACACATGCACAAAACATGGTGCATCCAAAATTTCAAATTTTCAAAAGGATTATGCAATCATCTATGAGCACCATAACTTGAGCTATGGATCTCTACAAGATGACTAACAATATATTCGTTGGAAATATTAGAACCGTCGAAAAAAGATTCAATCAACACACCAATTACTTACCCTTAACCTTTTCTAGTCCCAATCGTCATGGCCTTATAACCAGAACACTTATCCTTACCTTCCTTTTGTGCTACAAAATTACCAATTCACCGTGAAATTTGAGACGGATAGAACAATAAAAAATCTTAAAAATTGTTAATCTTGTTTTCCTTTAGTCCATCCAAACAAGAAATTCATACCAGTAGAAACGTGTGTTCCCATTGTGTGAACTGGTAAACCGGATTTCCACTTCAACGGAATCTGATCAGCTGCCACAAACAAGTTTACAGGGCCTAAATTGAAGTTTGCTCCGAATGCAAGGTTGTGAGCTGCACCTGTCACAAAATCATATCCTAAAGACAAATCTACGAATCTATGAGGTCGAAAATTACCGAATACAGAAAACTCCTCTCTCGTCCTGCATTTTCCCATATACATCTTAGAAAGTAATCCAACACTGATCTTATCCTGCAAGAACGAATACTCTCCTCCAATAAATAATTTTGGAGTCAATTTTGTACTATATCTTAGATTATTTGCAGTATCTGCGTAGTAAAACTTGTTGAATTCCACTCTATTAAACTCATCAAGCAAAAGATTAATCATATCCACAGGATTGTCACCATCCTGCATATTAGCAGCTTCAAATTCAAATCCCTCGTCGGCATCAAGCACAATTCTCTGAGCCGATTTTGACCAGTTGATGAATCCCCAATCGATCAAACTTGCAGATAGTGTCAAACGATCATTTAGCATCTTATACGTCGCTCCTAAATCAACTGCAAATCCATGTCCTTGCGGTTTAACAAAATCTTTAGGATCGATATCATACTCGTAATCAACAACTTCTCCCCTATCATTTTTGATTTCTTTCTGTGAGATATCAAAATAAAGTTGGCCATTATCCATGTTCTCAATTTTAAGAACCGGCCAAGATACGTACATATCTCCCTTCCCCTTCAAAATCCAATGATTATAATCCATCTCGACTTTCAAAGTCTGCAAATCCATATGTGCGCTGACATGGCCAAGAAGATATTTGAATTTTGCTCCGACGGTAAGTTTCTCATCCAACTTCTCTGCCAATCCCAACGCAAATTCTGAATATAGATTCACATCTGTAGTGGTACGACTCAAATCAAAGGATCCTGACAACTGAGAAAGATCCTTAGTATCAAACATATAGTTGATCCATGGCGACGGTACAGATGCGGAAACATCTGTTTTCAACGAAACACCAAAATTGATGAAATGGGTATCTTTAATAGAGAATCCAAAATTAAGAATATTTACACTGTTCGAAACATTCGCTTTCACCGTGTTTTTTGCCTCAGAAAGCACACTGTTTATTCCGACCAACGGATCTTCATCAAATACAGAATAGATTTTTCCGTCTTTTATCTTGCAAAAATCACTAAGGACATAAGAGTTGTTACCAGCACTCACGTCGATATTGGATATTCCTGGCATTCCCACATACACCTTGTATCCCTCCGGCATAAATGCAGGATTAAGATTATGACGTACCGGACTATGCTTGCTGAAATAAAGCACAGACGGTTCTTGTGCAAACGAGGCCATCAGCGACGTCGCAAAAAACAATATTGATAGAGATATTTTTTTCATACCTTTTATGCTAATGTGTGATTACAAATATAAATAAAATTGCGAAATGATGAATGCGAAATGCAAAATGAAAACAAAATTGAATATCTTTGATATGAAAAACCTACAGAATATGAGAAACACAATCATTAGAATATTAGCATCTTCATGCGTTATTTTCTCATCTATGGCGACGCCGGTTGTCCAAGACTTGGATTATACAGATGCCATGGAAGAGATTGAAAATCCACATATTGGATTCTATCGTCCCGTTGTCAAGCATTTCACTACAGAAGGAAATAAATCCGCGGATAGTTGGGGTAATCTGACACATTTACGTATGGATATTTCTGCGTTTTCAAGCAATGCCGTCCTTTCAATCGATAAGTCGACGGGGGACACTCTATTCGGTGTTTCTCAACCTTTGACACAAGATATGCTCGATGCGTTCGAGGCGACTCTTGATGGAGTTCGCAAAAGAGGAAAAAGTGCAATCGTACGTTTTTCATATGATCCATGGTATAATGGCACGAAAGATTGTGATCCTGATCAGAATGTAATTCTCGGTCATTTGAAGCAATTAGCAGAGGTTTATTCACGAAATACGGATGTTATCACATACGTTGAGTTGGGAATGTATGGCAGTTGGGGTGAGATGCATTCAAGCAAAAATGCGACAAATGCGAATATTGCAAAGGCATTACAGACGTTGCTATCCGCCACTCCTGCAGAGATTAAGATCGGTGTGAGACGTCCTGATATCGTGGCGGAATGGCTCAAAGTAAACGATGAAAACAACTATTCTGGTTTTGATATTGACTCCGAAAGATTTCAAAATGCGTTGAAACAGAAAGGAGACACAATCTATCGTGTCGGCATGTACAACGACGGCTATTTAGGTTCAAGCAGTGATCTTGGCACAGTCGGTATGGGAGCATCCGGCCATCAAATGACACGTGAGATGATGGTGAAGTGGCTTGAAACATATTCTCAGCTCACTCCGTATGGTGGCGAACTTGTGGCTAATCAAAACGGTGATAATCCGATCAATACGCCGGAATATCTATCGGTTGAAGGATTCCAAACTCACACATCATATCTCAATTACGAATGGCATCAGCCGACAATATTGGGTTGGAAAGAGATGGTTTTCAATGGAGACGACGCAGAATATAACGGTTGTGACGGATATACATACGTGGCCAACCATCTTGGATACAGATTCATACTTCGCAACTCTACCCTTCCCGATTCAATTGCCAAAAATCAGATCGTTCCGATTAAATTGATGATTGAGAATGTAGGATTTGCCAATCTTACCAAACAAAAGAAAGTGACATTCATGTTGGTTGCAAACGATAACCAGTATGAAATGATACCTAACGATGCGATAAATCCGTGTGAGTGGAAGTCTCAAGAATCAGTTGAGATCAACACATCAATAACTCTGCCAAACGACGTTGAAATCGGCAATTATCAGCTTTATCTTCGCATTTCTGAACTTGGAAATATTACCAACGACAACAACCTCTACTGCATCCAGTTTGGCAATCCGACGTCGCAACACGATTCCAAACTTGGAGCCAATCTTATTGGAAATATTACAGTGTCGGAAAATGGGTCTGGCACAACTGATTATCCAGCAGAACCGTCGTGCTGTATTGAAGGAAACATATTACACGTTCCGAATTGCGATGAACTGACAATCCATTCCGTTGACGGCAAATTGATTTTGAGGGAAAGAGGACTTTCTGAAACTGATAACACAATCAATTTAAGCAAATCTAAAGAGAAAGCATTGATTATCAGAATTAAGAGAGATAATATTATTACTCAAAACAAAATTGTCAAATAATCACTTTAATATCTTCTTTTATTCTTTAGAATTCAGGAATACAAACAAATAAGGGCAGGTACAAGACCTGCCCTTGATTAAATTTCAATTCCTCCTTGCGATGGCAAACGGAAAGAGAATTTTGTTCGTTGATCTGTATTTGTAATACAGAAATCCGTCATTGTGATAATATCCATGCCAATCAGCATGTCATAATCGTCAAGATCACTACAATAAACCTCAACATCGTGAATGAGTATTCCATTGGGTAATCCGATAGCAATTTTATAGGTTTTCACTGTTTTCTTGCCTCCTATTCCCATTATACCACCTTCACTATATGGTGTCAAATGAAGTTTCTCAACAATTCTAGGAGATATTAATGTAAATTGAGCACCAGTGTCCCAAGCTGCACAATCTGTATAAAAATGCGGTGGAAAAGAGCCTTCTTTAAATTTCTCTTTATCTGACACTACAATAGCATTCGTAATGATGGCATCCGCGAAACCATCATAAGTAACATTAAAAGAACTCATAATATACCATCTGGAAGTTTTGTTGTTCGGTGTTCTGTTCGAGGAATGACATAACTTCCCAATTTAACCTTGTAAAAAGGAACAAAAAGCTTCTTAATAGCTTTTTTTCGTTCTGGAGCTTCGATATGCTCGAAATCTTCCCATTTTGGATTTTTCAAATCTACCATTACTAAATACTTAAAATTACCAATAATATGAAGGTTTTATCCTTCAAAATGCAAAAGTACATTAAATTCTAATAAAACATTCATAAAATTGCAATTTATATCTATTCCTCACAAAAAAAGGGCAGGTACAAGACCTGCCCTTATACACATTATGGATTAAACCATGTTTATTGTCTATTCTCAACCTTAACCCAGTCGTTCTTCTCATGCTCAAAATCCTCGAACGACGGTTTGATCTTCATACTTTTGTTGGAAGCAAAACTGCTGACTGCCGCAAACAAAGCATCTTTGTTCTTGCCATCATAGTATTTTGCCAAATCGACATCAAGTTTTGCAATCATCTGACTGTCGGAAACAGAAAGAATTTTCAACGGTTGCGATATCTTAAGCTGTGGAAACTCAATTTCTGCATCCACACTCTTCAATCCATCCAACTTTAGATTTGAGCAAAGTTGGATTTCACAACTTAGTTTCAAATCTCCGTTCTGCAAACGGTTGGTAAGCAAGGAATTCTGTGCATCAGAAAAAGAAAATCTGTCGCTCTCAATGTTCATCAAGCGGACATCACAAATTGAATTCAAATACCAGTTTCTCTCCTGCTGTATCTCCTCCACAGGATCTTCCACATTATTGGAAAACAAATCTCCGACAAAGAAGATCGCTACAAAAAGTCCTAACAATACAGGAATGGTAAAAGTGATTTTTCTCATTGTTCAGATTATTTAAACCTCCAACTGACCGATGATGTCAGTGATCGACTTAAAGTTGTGACGGTCCAAGTACTCATTAATTCCGTCGACTACCTTAACTGTTGTCTCTGGATCGATGAAGTTTGCTGTTCCGATCTCGATTGCAGTGGCACCAGCCAAGAAGAACTCAATCGCGTCTGTAGCGTTCATGATACCACCCAAACCAACTACTGGAATCTTCACTGCCTTCGACACCTGCCAAACGCAACGCAATGCCACCGGCTTAACACATGGGCCGCTCAAACCACCTGTCACCATGCTCAACAATGGTTTTCTACGCTCAGCGTCGATTGCCATACCCATCAAAGTGTTGATAAGCGAAACCGAGTCAGTGCCTGCAGCCTCAGCAGCCAAAGCGATATCTGTGATCGACGTTACGTTTGGAGAAAGTTTTACAATCAAAGTCTTGTTGTATGCCTTTCTTACAGCAGAGACAACCTGCTCAACACCCTGAGTAGTTGTACCGAATGCCATACCTCCCTGCTTAACATTAGGACAAGAGATATTCAACTCGATTGCCTGAACCTTATCCATTGTACCGATGATCTCAGCAGCCTCAGCATAGTCTTCAACTGTGCTTCCTGAAAGGTTAACGATTAAGCAAGAATCTACGTCCTTGATGTTAGGATAGATATGATCCTTCAAATAGTGGACACCCTTGTTCTGCAAACCTACACAGTTCAACATTCCAGAAGGAGTCTCAGCCATACGTGGGTATGGATTACCCTCTCGTGGATTCAACGTTGTGCCCTTTATGATGTAGCCGCCAAGACGCGACAAATCGATGAATTCTGAAAATTCTGTGCCGTAACCAAAAGTACCAGATGCAGTCAACACTGGATTCTTTAGTGTAAGACCGGCTATTTTAGTTTCTAATTTTGCCATGGTAGTTCGTTGATATTAAATACTGGTCCTTCTGAACAAACACATCTGTTATGTCCTTGCTTATCTTCAGTCACGCAACACAAGCAAGCGCCAAGTCCACATGCCATCTTATTCTCAAGAGAGACGTAGCACTCGATATTCTTGCTGTATGCATATTTTGCAACCGCCTTCATCATCGGAGTCGGACCACATACGAAGATCTCGTCAAACTGCTCCTTCTCAAGAATTGAATGGTTTGTAACAAATCCCTTCTCTCCTACACTACCGTCTTCAGTAGTAAGGTAAAGAGCACCAAACTTCTTGAATAAATCCTCAAGCATCACACCGCCAGCGTTGCGAGCTCCAAGAAGGAATGACACCTGATGACCAGCAGCCTTTAGTCTGTCGCCAAGATATAGAAGTGGAGCGATACCAACACCACCACCTACAAGCAAGCACTTAGATCCAGCTTTAGTCGGCATAGGGAAACCGTTTCCTAGAGGAAGCAAAACACTAACCTCGTCGCCGACAGAAAGAGTAGCCATCTTGCGAGTACCGTCGCCGACAAGAGCGACAAGCAAATCAAGACGCTGCTTTGCATAATCTACGAAGTGAACTGAGATAGGACGACGCAAGAATACAGTCGGTGCATTGTCAACCTTGACCTCAACAAACTGTCCTGCCTTTATCTCTGGCATATCACCGTTGGGAGCAACCAAACTCAAAAGGATGTGCTGCTCTGTGATTTTCTTTAAATTCTCAACCTTGAGATTTAACTGTTTTTTCATTACAAGGATAAATTTTGTGCAAAAATAACCAAAAATGGGAAGAAACGGAAAATTAGAGACACAAATCTATTCTTCAATCATCTTTCCAACAGCAGGCATTCGAAAATAAAATGTTGTTTTTCCTCCAAATGTAGAAACAAAAATCTCACCTTGATTGACCACATCCATCCCGATCAACATATCATAGTCGATATAGTCTCCACACATAACCTCCATTCCTTCAATTCTATAGCCATTTTCAAAACATAGATCAATTGTATAAACATCTGTGTCAACAATACCAGCAAATGAAGAAATCGAAGATCTTCCTGTAGGTTTTAATCCAAGTGCATCAACAACATCACGAGAAATAATACTATTCGTCGCCCCGGTATCCCATACTGCATTTTCTAACTTACAATATCTACGATCTCCATTTTCATCTACAATACCTTCGGGCATGACCACATAACATTCTGTAATTACAGCCTCAACAATTTCATTGAAGCTCTTTTTTAATATTTTCATTTTTGAACAACAAATGATTTTATCTTATTTTTTGAAACTGTACTTGATTCTGTTTTAATAACTTTAACCGATGTCACTTTTGCGACATGCGATTCCGAAATAGGCTCTGCTTTTACAGAGTATACAATATTTGGCAATCTATTACTTTCCATATTCTCCTTTTTTATGCAAAGATAATATTTAATTTCTCATACCCAAAGCCCAAATACAAAAAAGGAGGATACTCCCGCATCCTCCTTTTCAAACACATAAATAATTTATTTATATACTCTAAACTCTTTCAAAATTTCAATATCGCCATTCGTGTAGACGGTGCGGACTATATTCACTCCATCAAATGGCTGACTGCTTACGATTCCAAGCGGAGAAAGATATTCTACCTTTGCTACCGTTCTGTCTGCAGTAACTTCAGTGACTTCTGTAGGATCTTTCATCACTAGTTCAATCGATTTGATTTGAACTCCGTCACCTCCTCCAAGTGTCCAGAAACCAGCGATGTAAATGTGCGACGGATTAAGTTTCTCTCCACTATCTCCCTTCATACACTCACTCAACTTGATCTCTCCCACCGTCGCATTATTCTTGAAATCAAATGCGTATGGTGTAGACCAATAACTGTTTTCATCAAACAATCTGAATGATGCCGCTTTATCACATGGTTTTGCCAATGTGACGATGATCTTTTCATATCCGCTCAAATCGATTGGCTGATCATATTTCCAACCACCGAATCCATACTGACCAGTGATCAATGTCTGCGTCTTATAGTTATAAGAACCTGTTTCCCAAATATTTGGATCAAAACAACCTCTTGTCAACGGGAAGAATCCCTGACAATCAATTGGCTCCAAATCCTCAGCGCAGAACTGTGGATAATTGACCTTGGCATACTCCTTATACCAATCCCAACATGCTTTTCCACACGCGTCTTCTGCCCCTTCTTTTCCATAGAAAGCATAGCGGATCTCACCTGTTTTCAAGTAATGTTCCATGTCGACATAATCGTCGGTACCAGTCAAAGTCAATGATAGATTATACTTATCCATCACAGCCTTGAAACGATTACCCCATTTGCTTGTCGAACCGGTGGCCCATGTACCAAGATTCTCTGATTTCAACGAGCCATCGAAATTAGTTCCGACCACATGACCAGGACTCCAGTCGCACTCTGTCACCACCACAGGATTAGTCTCGACTACAGGCACCTGTTTCTTAAACTGATCAATGAATCCCTGAGCAGAGCCATATTCATCGGCATTTCCATACCAACCAGAATAGACGTGGCAGGCATAACCAAGATTATTAAGAGGGTCTACCAATGGATAATCCTTATAGCCTCCATACTGAGACTGATAACCAGTACCCGATCCCCAAATGATACCGCGGTATCCATTCTTACGGATCACATCAAGTACCGGCTGGAAGAAATCTCTTGGTGCCCATGGTGCCTGAGCTGTCTCGGTTCCATTCTTGTCAAAAAGTTGAACCGGCTCATTTGCAAGCTCGATAGAAATTACTCCTTCATATTTCTTAATGGAATCGTTCGACGAAACGATGTCCCAAACAGTCTTCAGATAGTTGTTGTAGTCATCACCGACCTTGATCTTCTGTGGGCAAACTCCTGGCGGACGCATGATAACGTACATTCCATGCTTGATAGCCTCCTTCGCCAATGGGAAGTAGAGATTCTCAAGGAAGTATTTCAAACGTTGAGCTGAGAACTGACTTATATTATGTTCGCCACCCTCACCGACACGTTCTATATTCGGATCATTAGTCCAACATGGGTCCATGTGAAGACGGAATACATTACAGTAAACGCCTTTATCCTGTGAACCCAACACAGTAAAGATCTTGTTGAAATACTCTTTAACATTAGGGATGGCAGTCGGAGCATCGTACCCCTTACCCCAATCGAATGCCCAACGACTAAAATTTCCGTTGAAATATCCGTTAGGAGTATCCATCACACCGTGTAGCACCACCTGGTTACCACAATCATCCACAAGTTTATTACCCTCGACGTGGATAGGAGGAGTCTGACCGAAACCTTCAGTACGACCATTCAAACAAGTTGTCTGAGCAGAAACTGAGGCAAAAGCACCAGCAGCCAAAGCAGCCGACAACAGACATTTCTTATAAAAGTTGTAAGTGTGTTTCATGATAATGAGCTTTAAATCCGTTAATACTACGGGATCCTCATATTAAATCCGTGTCGCAAACATAGTAAATTAATCATACTATTGTACCGCTGAAATGACATAAAAAGCCGTAAAACATCTTTTGTAACGCACTTTTGTTACATTTGGCAACGTAGAAAGCCTGAATATTTTGGAGTATGACTGAATTTAATCAAAAAAGACGGAGCAAAGCCCCGTCTCTACCTTGTTTTCGTTTTCGTCTTCGTTATCGTTTTTTCTTCTGCAGATTCAACGTGTTTCTTTCCCAGAATACTCCGTCATTATAGCCTTGTATATCGGTATCGGATTCGGCTATACGTAGACGCTTGGCTGCTAACAACGCATATTCTTCGTTGATTTCCACTCCACAGTAATGGCGACCAAGTTTCTTAGCGACGACGGATGTAGTACCACTGCCTAAGAATGGATCAAAGACAATTCCGTCGACGGGACACGATGCCAAAATCAGTTTGGCTACCAATTTCTCTGGTTTCTGCGTCGGATGATCGGTATTTTCCGGCATCGACCAATATGGAATGCTAATGTCATCCCAGAAATTAGATGGATAGGTTAGACGGAATTTGCCATCTTCTGTCTCTTCCCAATCTTTGGCTTTTCCATCTTCTTTATATGGTGCCACCACACGTCTCTTCTGCTTCACAGCCTCAACATCAAAGTAGTAATTGTCTTCGTCAGCCACTCCAAACCAGATATCTTCCATCGCATTTTTCCAGTTTGTCTTGGCTCCTCTACCCTTCTCTCTCTGCCATGTGATACGGTTTTTCACCACCGCACACTCACTCAACACCTGATAAATAGCACTTGTGCATTTCCAATCACAACAGATGTAGACACTACCGTCAGGTTTCAACAGTTCCATCACCTTCGGCAACCAGCTTCGTACATAGTCGGTGTATGCTGCGTCGTCTGTCTTCTTAAACTTATTTCCTGCAAAATTCTTGGACAAATTATACGGTGGGTCAATAATGAGCAAATCCACAAAATGCTTCGGAAGATGTTCCAAAGCCTCAAATAAATCCTGATTAAAGGTCTTATCTATCGCGTCGTCGACGGTACAATTATCCGAAAGAATCAAGATTTCCTTTCTCAACTCTTCTCTTTCGGCGTCGTTCAACGTCATCGTTCTATTTCTTCCTGCACGCTGCTTCTCCATAAATTTAATATATCAAATTCAGTTCGTTTTCGTTTTCGTCTTCGTCTTCGTTTTCGTTTTCGTCATCGTCTATTCTCTACCCTTACCTCAGCCTTGTCTCCATTCTCATCCACTACGGAAATCTTATGCTTTCCCTCTTCCATATCTATCTTGAGTTTATGCTCGCCCACAGTGGATGTGAGATATTGTCCGTCTATAAACCAAAAGACTTCTGTCATCGGACGTTTATGAGCCAACTCAAAAAGCACGCCTTTATCTTTGTCATAGGACTCTCCTACACATGACACCACACTTCCATTCTGCGGATAGATAAAGCCAAGGCTACTTTTGCTCTTTCCTCCGATAAAAGCGTTGCGATATGGTGGCAAAGTTACATATTCTGGATGACGTTTCTTATAATAATATTCCATATTTGCAGGCAAAGTGAAATAAGTGACATTTACACTTCTCTCATCAATTCCGTTGACGCGATAATTTCCATCTTCGGACACCTTCACCACGTGATGATATTTACAAACTTGTGATTTGAATCCATTGACAGGCATCACCTGTGTGACTGAACTTGGGCATTCCAGTCCTGCCAACATTCCTGATTCTGGACAAATCTTCATCTCTGCACCATCGCTCACCTTCAAATTAGAAAACCATTTCTGTCCTCTCTTCTTGCTATAGGTCAACAAATTGAAAACATCAAACATAATCGGCGACGCAGTATGAACTCCTGTCTGCTCTGCCACTCCGTTTCCTTCGGCGTTTCCTGCCCAAACACCAACAGCATAACGATGATCAAAACCGACAGACCAAGCATCTCTTGCACCGTAACTTGTTCCAGTCTTCCATGCGATATCTCTATGGCCACTCACTTTATAAATATCAAGATGGTCGGCCCTTTCCACTCTTTTCATCGCCTCTATCGTATGGTATAAAGCGGATTTATCGGTCAAGAAAAATGATTTCTCAAAACCATCCTCGTCTGCAGGATTATCAAGTTTATTATCTCTTGATGCGACGGAATACTCATAATTTCTACCCATTTTTCCATACGCACGAGTGATTTCCAACAGTGTGATTTCCGCACCACCAAGTATGAGTGACAATCCATACACGTCACTACCACGATTGATAGTACGAAGTCCACATCTACGCAAGACTTCGATAAAATGGTCTATTCCGTAATCTCTCAACAACAACACATTAGGTACATTAAGGGATCTACTTAACGCCTCAGATGCAGACACCGCTCCACGGAAATCCATATCGTAGTTATGAGGACGGAAACCGTTGATATTCACCGGGATATCCGGCAATAGTGTATTGGGTAGTATATAGCCGTCTTGCAATGCAGCACAGTATAGCAATGGTTTTAGCAAACTACCAGAACTACGTCGTGCTCTGGCAACGTCGACATGCACACCTGCACGCTGTCTCTCAGTGTTGGCATTTCCACAATATGCAACCAGATCCCCACTCTTCACATCAATCACCACTATTGCCAAATCATTGGTGCCTCGCACTCGCAACTCATCATTGCGTCGTTTGGCAATAGCCTCAACATCCTTCTGTACATTTAAATCGACGGTAGTGCGGACATACTTACCGTTGTGTTTCTGGGCATACCACTCCACTAGATGAGGTGCTGCACTCGGTATTTTATTCGGATGCGACGGTAATGATTCCTCAATCGCAAGTTCATAATCACCCTTGGGTATATCTCCGCTTTCGTAAAGAGATTTAAGCAAACGATTACGTTTCTCTTTCAATAATGGTCGTTTCTTTGCAAGATTAATCATCGACGGTGAGTTTTGCAACACCGCCATTACAGCAGCTTCACCCCACGATAGATTGCTTCCGTCGTGACCTAAGTATCGCCAACAACCCGCAGAAAAGCCAACTACGTTTCCTCCATACGGAGCATGTGCGGCATAGATATTGAGAATTTCTTTTTTGCTGTATTGAGCCTCAATATGTAGAGCTTCAAAAGTCTCGATTATCTTCTGCAAGAATGTACGATTCTTCCGTTGATTCATACGTGCCACCTGCATCGTAATAGTACTGGCTCCACTCTTGATTCTTCCAGCTTTTATATTTTGAATAATCGCACGGACTATAGCTGACGGGCTCACACCTAAATGATAGTAAAAACCTTTATCTTCAAATCTAACAAGACATTTCTCATATTTCATAGGCAATGAATCCTGCAACGGGAATCGCCATTGTTGATCCTGAGAAATACGAGCTCCGATCAATTCGCCATTTCTGTCAACCACCACAGTAGAATAACTGGTGTTGGAAAAAAGACAACAAGGCAATATCCACAACCAAATTGCGAATATTGTCAACAATGCGATCAATAAGTATTTTATGATTTTCTTACGGTCCAATGCAGTTCTGTCTGTCTATTCTAACTTGAGGATTACAAAGGGCGGAACGCCCTTGTCCATCCCTTCCGCGAGTCCGAAGGACGAGCGGATTACGATTATCAAATTCAAAAAAAAGACGGGGACGTGCCCCGTCTCTACATACCATCAATGATAATTACTCTGTGATCTTAACCTTTGAAGATGCAGTATGAGCATTAACAGTAGCTGCATACATATCCTCACATAGAGTTGCAGGCAAAATATACTCACCACAGAATGCCGCACGCAACTTCATCTTGAATGATTTAGTTTTGCCTTTATCCAAGACAAAATGCCAAATCTTCTTGTCGTCACGCTGGTCTACATAATCACATCCATCATTGTCTGATGCAATGTCACTCCATGGCTCAAAACCAGATGGCCAAGCGTATGCCAATGCCACCATACGACTGTCTGTAACTATTGAATTATTCTTAACAGTGATCTTTGCGGTCAACTCTGTTCCTTGCTTAACATTAGACAAAGAAACCTCTTTTCCTGCCTCATTAACGTAAACAACTGAGATTTCCAAACCATTGTTCTGAGCTGGAACAAACTCTGTTGGAGATGGTTTGTGAACCAATGTTAAGCTTGCAAAGATCGGTGAAGATGACTCATTGACAACCTTACAATCTCCCTTAGCAACATCAAGTTTAATCAATTCTGCATTCTTAGAATTTGATATTGACTTAACCTCCTTATTACTCTGCGATACTGTAGCACTCTCAATAGTTGAAGAAACAATGTTGCTCAATTTTGACATTGCTACCATTGCGTAGGCAGCCTCAGATGTAGAGCAATGTTTGGGCTGGAATGACTTTGATAATATCTGAGCCAATTCCATCGCACTATTTGTCTCCTCACACAAAGCCAATGCCTCAAGATACAAAGCTTTGTCTCTCAACGAAGATCCAAATGTCCACTCATTACTCCAGTAATAAGAACGCTCGTCGAACGATGCTACATTCATGCTATCCAAAATCTCTCTTGCAACGTTCTTTCTGCCGATCAATGCGTATGCAGACGCAAGCAATGGACTTGAATAACTCTCCTTCAACTTGTTCATGGCAGCCTCATCAGCTTTGTTTGCCAAAGCCAAAGTATACAATCGGTACGACTGTGTCATAGAAGCGTCGTCGTATCTACCAATCACATAAGCACGTGCTCTACCCGACTGGAATGATTCCCAATTATCAAGAATCTCGTCTGGCACGTCATAACCCTGACGTTTTGCCTCAAGCAACGCATGTCCAGCCATACATGTAACCCACTCATTTGGATAAGTATAGCCTGGCCAGTAACGGAATCCACCGTTGCTCAACTGACGTTCGTAAAGGATTGTAAGCAGTTTGTCAATCTCTTTCTTTGTGTCTTCCTTATATGACTCAGAAGTAAACTTGTCTACATTCAAGAAGAATAGCAAACGGCTTGACACCTGCTCACTACAGCAATAAGGATAAGCCATCATTGCATTATAAGTAGCAGGCACATTGACATTTGGCATTGGAGACAATGACAACTCAGCTCCATTTGCATCTGTTTTATCAAACGGAGTCCAATTGAATGTCTCTGTTGTACCACCTTCTGGAATCAATCTCACATCACTATCTACAATGTTTGGCTGTGGATTTCTTACCTCAATAGAAATGTCATCCTTAGTATTAGCCACTGAACTTGAAGCCTTGATATGGATATTTGCCATACCCTCTTTCGTATTGTCACACTTCAAATCAAAGTAGACGATTTGATCTCCCTCTTTAGTAAAGTTAACCTGCTTTGTCTTGCTTCCAACAATTGTCATCGGACCTTCAACATCAACAGAGACTGTAGCATTCTGACCTTTCTTCTCAGTTGAGAATACATTGACTGCCATCTTGAATGTCTCTGAATTTGTCAAAATTCTCGGCATAGATGTCAATACCATCAAAGGTGACGATACTTTTACCGACTTATCTGAACTACCGTATGCCTTATTACCGTCGCATGCCACAACCATGACTCTTACACTACCAACGTACATTGGCAACTGAAGTTTATGATCGTTTGTCGAACCTGATTTCAATTTGAATGGTCCAAGAACCTTCACAACCGGATTAAATCTCTTCTCCTTGCTTGACGACTTGTTGATAGCGGCGTCACCACCAATACTCAACACATTAGCAAAGTATGATGTTCTTGCTCCAAGTAGCTGAGAATACATATCATATGTACGAAGCAATAGAGCCTCTTTCTTATTCATTGCACTCCATGGATCTGGAGTCTTGAACGATGTGATATCAAGCAAACCTTCATCTACAATAGCCAAAGTATAGCTCATAGCCTTACCGTTCTTCTCACCAACTTTGACTGAGAATTCTTTCTGTGGAGCGATATTATCCTCCATAGTGATTGTTGGAACCAAATGAGTCTCCTTATTCTCAACATTGATAGAACGGACTCCATACTTTCTGATTGGCAATCCTTCCGCTGTTACAGCATATGGATAAATCATACTCATCGCAATATAACAGTTTGGCGACATCTCAGAAGTCAATTCAAACTTATACTGCTTGATATCATCAGAAGCGTCTACCCAATCTCTTGACAATACCTTGCTTCCACTCTCAATCGAAATCAATACTTTAGCACCCTTAGCTGCAGGAATGTAGACTGTTGCTTTCTCTCCGACCTGATATTTCTCTTTGTCTGTTGAGAACATCACCATTGTTGACGCAGATGCATCACACTTGTTGCTCATACCTCTGTATGAAGGCCAGTCGATTGTGATAACACCTCCTGCAGAATGTCCACCCTGATCTGATACATAAACCAAATATCTACCCCAAGAAGGATAATTAATTCTGAATGGCACGACTGCCTTTCCTCCGTTGGCAACAAGCGTACCTTTCGCCTCTGGAGTAAGTGACGAAGACGATACAAAACGACGCAAACGATCATTGTCATACTCCTCCCACCAGTTCCAATTCAACTTATAGATCACGTAGTTCAACTTAGAATCACACTTCTTTCCATTAGCATCCAACACTACTACGTCAAACTTCAAATCCTTATCTGTCTCGAAGTTTCTGTCATCCAAGTCTACACCAACATATCGTGGATATGGAGAACACTTGTATGGGAAAGAGACAATACTTGCATCTCCACCCTTCTCAAACACTCTGGCAATTACTGTTGCTCTCAACATAGATGCCGACGACTTATCCAAAGCTCCGCCAATTTTCTTTGAGATTGACGAACGGCCAAGTCCATCCAATGTACCGTCAGCCAACTCTACAGTCTGCTTATCTGTATCCAATGTAGGGTTTGTAAACGTATACCTCTTATACTCAGGGAATGGATTATGATCAACTGTCAAATCAGCCTCAAGTTTATAATTCAAAGAAGACGCTGGTGATCCCATCAACCAATTTGCCTGCAATGCAAAATCAACAGGTTTATCCGAGTGAATTATATTGCTCTTGCTTGTCAAGTCAATCTTGATTCTATTTGGCTTGATTGTTGCAATTCTTACATACTCTGTGAATTTTCTACCACCGATCTCAAATACAACTCTCCACAAACCAGTCTGATCCTCTACGTTTGTTACAAATTTGAATGTATATAGACCATTTTCTCCGTGTGTTGAAACTCGTTTTTGATAATACTGTCCTTGTGGATTATACATCTCACCTACAACTGGACAGTTGGATGGCAACTTCTTCTCAGAATCCTCAATCATCACAGAAAGGAACAATGTGTCACCAGGACGCCATACGTTACGCTCTCCATAGATGAATGCTTTCACTCCCTTCTGACGCTCATCACCAGCAACATCAAACTTACTGTATGACAGCTCAGATCCGTTGCTCACCTTAACATAGCTACGCATTCCATCTTTCTCTACCTGTACGTAGTAAGGAACATTGATTGACTCAACCTCACAGAATCCGTCTCCATCTGTTGTAGACTCTCCTACAGGCTGTAGCTGATAGTTGAACGTTGTGACTTTAGCCCCCTTAACTGGATCAACTTTCAAAATGTCAGCAACAGAAACCCATACAGTCTTGTCATCCGCACGTTTTACCGTAACACCAAGGTTACTTAGCAAATATGTATGGCTCTCTACACATCTGCCATATGTATAGTAATCGTCGTCTTCAGGATTATCTGATCTTGACCAATCTCTTAAACCAAATGCGTCAGACATATCATAATAACCATCGGAATCAAAAGCACTCTCCATTCTCTCACTCACTTTATCTGAAGAATTAAGCATAATAGAACGAGAATCTGCTCCAGCAGCGTAGACTGTATAGTCTTTCTTAAATGACAAATAAACCTTGTATACTGCAGACGGATCTTTGTCAAAAACTCCCTTCAAATCTATACAGTAATCATTTCTGCTCGTCAAATCGAAATTCTTGAAATCATCCAAACGGAATGTCTTATGATAGAATACTCGTCCATAACGACGGATAGAATAATCACTGTAACTATCACCACGAAGGAATGACAAAACATTACCAGCATAAATCTTTACGATATCCACGTCTACAGCAAAGATATTCTGAGCATAGAATGACAATTTTGCATTCTCAGGATCTGCCATAATCATTCCATTGTCCAAAATTTCAATAGAGGGCTTATCGTATGACGCACGTAATGAGAATGTATAATCATCCTCTAACTTTTCTCCTTTCGAATTCTTAATACCTTCTGACACATGAATCTCATCATCCGAATCTGGTCTGTGATACTTTGCAGTCAACTTGATATAATCGTCGAATTTCTCTGTTCGAGCCTCTACCGGTCCATCACTATATTCAGTTGTCAAAGATACAAGTCCATTGACATCCTGGTTTTTATCAAGTTTCTCAGAAAAATAGACTTTTACTGAATTCTCGTCGCTCTTATCTGCAACGACACATAATGGCATAAAAACGCCCTTTGCAGGAACCTCAAACACATCAACAGACTCCATATCTATACCAACATTTCTGCCATTAAAAGAAACAGACATATTGGATAAAATACCTGGTTTCTCTATACCAGAAATTTCAAATTTATATGTTCCCTGTCGCTCACCATTCTCTACATTCACCTTATCGCAAGTCTTGCCATCGACAGAAAACATCTGTGGGCGAATTTTCTCTGCACTAACAGCTGAACTTAGCATCAATCTACCTATAATAACAACTTTATCATTATCAGTAGGATCAACTCTTACCAAATCCACATTAATTCTACTCTGTGGTGCGATAGCCTCTACTTCAAATGCAAAATCCTTTAGATCTTGTCTAGTGATCTCTGCTAACTTTAGACAACACTCATACGTTCTTCCATACTCCACGCTTCCCGAATCAGGAACAAAAACCAAAGTGTAGTCATCATCTTTTGAGAATCTACCTTTCAACGAAGGAGAGAATGTCATAAAATCGTTGAACTTTGTACGATCCTTTAACACGTCATCATTGAATGAGACGATGATCTTTCCTTTGTCACCACCAAAATACTTTGTTGAATAGCCTGCCACATAATCCTTTACCTCTTCCTCGGTCATCTTGCTTCCACAGGCAGAAAACAAGAACATCGCCGCCATACACAATAATAGCGACGCATAACGTCCTAAAAATTTATTCATTTGTCATTAATTATATATTATCACTTCAACAGAAATCCTCGCATAGATTTCCTTTTTCACTTATCACATGCAAAAATAATTATTTAGTTTCTTATATCAATTCAAAAGTATTGGAAAAATGAGGTATACAAAATTAAAACTTAAATTTATAGCTTACAAATGATTGAAAAAACTTAAATTTGCAAAGTACATTGATTTATTATGAATATAGAGGAAATAAGATTAGCAGTTACAAATGACCGAATTAGGTGGTCTGAGCATTGTCTGGAAAGAATGCGTATTAGGAAAATTCCAGTACAAAGAGTATCCTGAAGATAAACCTCACCCAAGTTGCTTAATATACGATAGCAATGGACTTGATGTTGTACACATAGTCGTTGGAGTTTCAGATATTTACGTTTATATGATAACTGCTTACAGACCTAATTTGAATATATTTAACGACGATTTAAAAACAAGGAGGTAATTATGTGTGCATTTTGTGATTGCAACAAAAACATTAAAACGACAACAACATATATGGCTGACTGCGATGGAGTGATCGTAATCATCAAAAATGTGCCTTGTGAAGAGTGCGAACAATGTGGTGAAAGATACTATTCTACTGACGTCATTTTGCGTATTGATGCAATAATTGAGTCTGCCAAGAAAATGATGCAAGAGGTTGCCATTTTAGATTATAATAAAGCTGCTTGACATATAAAAACATGCAGGTTCAAAACCTGCATGTTCATTAATTAATAAGTGTTCTTTTTCTATAAAATATTCGCTGTGCTATCTTTAGCCACAGTATCTGATTTTATTGGTATCTCCACCGTAGAATCTTTCTTTATTTCTTCCGTTTTCGACGGTGCTACACTCTTATATCTCTTATACATTGGAATAGAATCCCCCACTCTGATCAATGCGTCTTTTCTATATCTAACTGATGCATTCCACAACAACCATTCGTCATAACCAGCATCATAGATGGCGTCGATCTGGGCACGTACATCAGCAGGTGTGTATGCTCGTGCTCCAGCCACCCACGGTGCACTGAAATCCTGTAACCATGCTCTCACATTTGGTTTGTGATCAAGTGAATCCAACACTTTTTTAGACAGTTTCATTGAGCCTAGAATAGTCTGGTACGGAGCATTGTTTGGAATAGGAATACCAAACACTTTTGGTCCATAATGAGATGGATAAATCATCGGTGAGATAGTCGATACATACTTGCCCATATTAGCATAGTTCTGGCCCACCAAACGAGTATCTACATCATTGTCAATTACAGTTCCAAATACATCAGCAGAGAATGCAATTCCACATTTTCCAAACTCCTCTGCTGAATATTTCACAAACTCAGTAATAACTTCCTGCTTTGACATTGTATCTGAGCCATAACCGTAATTCACCTCTGAATCCTTAACCTCTGTTGAGAATCGGATATAGTCGAACTGAATCTCATCAAATCCGTCGGCTGCAGCACGTTTTCCAATTGATACTAGATACTTCCAAACTTCACGATTGTATGGATTAACCCACGCAAGTCCGGAACGGTCGTAGTAAATCGAACCGTCTTTCTTATGAACACACCAATCAGGATTTTTCTTTGCCAACAATGGATCACGGAATGCTACAACTCGTCCGATCACATAAATATTCTTGCTATGTAGATTCTCCAAAAATGTCTGGATACCACGGATGTAACGGATATTTGCCTTAAACTCATTGACAAGTTTATGCTCCATATTGTATGTCACATTACCGTTATCATTCTTCACGTCAATTACCATCGCATTAAGCTCAGTTGTCTCAACCATCTCAAGCAACTCCTTGAAACGGCTATGTCCAGCAATCGGTCCACTCACATAGATTCCCTTAACTGGTGGATGGCTCTTCAATGTTTTGCGGACAATGAATGTATCGTCGAACTGCAGCGTCTGCTCAATCAATTCTCTTGGAATAATTCTTGGAATCGGCATACTGTCTGAGACGACAAGCGAATCCGTTTTTATGGAATCTTTATTTATGGAAATGCTATCTGTAGACGGAATAGAATCTACTAAAGCAATTGTATCTTTATTAGAAATAGTATCTACGTCGTTAGACGCACGTCCGTGCGTCTCTACATTACCCTGGCATGATGCCAAAACCAAAGCGAAAAATCCTAACGCTATCTTATGAAAATTCATTTGGAAAATATTTTCTATCAAATTCTTCACAAATGTACTAAAATTACTAATCACGAATTACGAATTACGAATTAATTTCATCCCCTAACCTTTTCATAAGCTTCGTTGATTTTAGCCATCATTTCCTCACACTCCTTTATTCTACCAGCATTCTTCGGCAAGTCTGGATGATGTTCAAGTGCAAGATTGTGATAAGCTCTACGAATGTCTTCTTCTGTAGCGGTATCATCTAATCCTAATATTGCAAGGTATGTATAGCGAGAATATGCATATCCAGTTCTTTTTGCTTTTTTTCTTTTCATCTCGAAATCACCAAATTCCGTACGCAAAGAACTATAACGATTTTTGAAATATTCTATATAGTTTTGATTGAATTTAATTTTCGACATTAACTGAAGCAAAAAATACCACTCGTCATTATGAATTCCATCATCGACAATCGCTAATTTAATAACGTTTATCTATTTGTTTAAGATAGTCATTCACTTCGTCAAATGTGTTGAAACGAATTTTGGACCATCGTTTCAAACTGTGTATATGATTCCTCTCATATTTTTCTACAAATGATTTTTCTGAAAGTGATAATTTTTGGTAATCCATAATTATAAATCAAATTATACCACAAAAATAAAAAAAGGTCCCTAAACTCACGCTCAGGAACCCCTCATAATACATCAATGAAATTATTTTCGTATAACAATTTTCTTTTTAATGGTGAAGACAGATTTATTACCCATCTTCTCTAGTGAAACTCGTCGTCCTAACATATCGTAAACGATTGAGTTTCCAATTTCGTCTGACATCACATCATCAATTCCAGTTGCTTCACCAGTCTTATCTGATGTTGAAAGCGAAATATTATATACAGTCTCATACTTTTCATTGCGAGCGTGAACCTTAACATTAAACAATCCACTCTCTTGCATTACTCCGTATAATGTAATCTGCTCATCTTCACTATTGATATCACTCTTTATTCCTTCCGGTAATCCCTCAACCCAAACCGAGTCAGTATTATAGTAAGAAAGAACAATATCGTCTATCATATCACCAACAGACAAAATCTGACTTGCTGTACTCTCATCCACATTTTCAATTATAGGACGGAATTCTCTTACCACAGCTACCTGAATCTCAAAATAAGCAAACTGTTTTGAATTAGAAACCTTGTATCCTATCTCAAAATTATGTGTACCCAACTCTGTTGGAGCACCCTGAATCCAAATATCCTGTTTAGAAGAATCAATCAACATCTCCAAACCTTTTGGCATTGGCTCTGTAATCAACTGTCCTGGAGCATTCCATTCAAAACCGAATGTCTCAATAGAATCTCCGATTCCAACAATCTGCTTTGTACCTCCAGTTCCAATCTTCATCAATCCTCCCTCATACACATTTATTGTGAATTCAAGAGAATCGCAATAGCACTTAGGATGGAACTTCATTGTATCCTGTGCACTACCCTTTCCTGGTATAGCATCAGTGACAATGACAGAATCTTTTGAGAAATACAATGAATCAGCTCCGTAAAGTGTGAAACTATATGATCCTGATGGCAAAGTCTCAGTTGATACTAGTTCACAATGATCTTCTTTTCTTATTAGTTCCATACCATATGGAAGATCAGAAGTCCAAACTGAATATGTAAACTTCGTATAATCGACTTTGATTGTATCAAGAATATCATCTACAGTCAATTCAAACTTCGTATTCTCTGACTTATAATCAAGATATGGTCTCAACACTGTCAACTTACCAGGGCGACTAATTCTATAATTATCAAGAGAATCATTTGTAACCAAGCCAAACATTCTTATCTCATAAGTTCTAGTTGGTCCACCAGTAACTCCTGTAAGATATATTTTACGGTTTGTCTTATCGTGATTAACTGTAAAAATTGCATCAGGCACATATACATGATCAATCTTTACTCCTTTCAAATATTCATAATAGAAAGGCACTATTGAATCTCCAGAAACTACCGTCTGATAAGCTGAACCTTTACCACGTTTTATGATAAAATCGTTGGGATCTACATCAGCAGCTGATGCAGACACCGACGCAATCATCGCTATCAACAGCAGTAATATGTTTGAGAAATATCTCATAGGCGTTTCATTTACAGTTGCAAAAATAGATATAAATTCGCAGATATTATAGGATTTCCGTATCAAACGCAGAAGATTATCGTATCAAAACCTTTTTTCCTGCATGAATATAGACTTTTCCTGCTGTTGGCTGCGATATTTTTCTACCGTATAGGTCGAAATATTCTGAATCTTCCATTTCATCGGAGATTGTCAATTCTACCGATGTTGGATCATCTAGTTCTTGATTGTCATCCTGTTTTTTCTCACATCCACATTCCTCACTATCCAATGCTATGATAAAACATGCTTGCTTCACACTGAATGTAAACGTGAAATCCTTACACACTGGCTCAGAAAACTCATATGTTATCTTTGCTGGTGAAGATGCGTAATTACTTGTGTTCTTGTCAAATGTGATATTGACTGTGGAATCTCCATTTATCTCAGATAAAACCGATAGCAATTCTGCATCGTTAGTATAGCCGATAAATGTGATCTTCTTTGCAGCAACTCCATCCGGCATTGTCAACTTTGCCTGTGCTCCGTTGGACCCTTTAAATGTCTTATACGAGTTTCCTCTATATGTGACATTGTTGCCATAAAGTACAGCCTTGTCATCACGAGATGAGATCTCCCATTTGTAGTCTGTATAGCCATTGTCTGAGCAAGTCCACACATTCTCCTTATCTGTTCCCTCTCTCATGGATGTCATACCATTGTCAAAATGAAAAACATGCTCATTCTCCGACGGTTCGGGATCTGGATCAACAATTGAATCATCAGGAATAATCTCACCAGTCAACTTTACTCCGTTGGATGAAGCACCAAGTCCACCCATTCCATTTGCAGCACGTACTGTGTAGATGGAATTTGTATTGCCATTATTCATTGTATAAGACGACTGTGTTGTGTTTGCCACATACTTGCCATCGCAGAAGATGAAGTAACACAAAGCGTTCTCATCGTCGTTCCAAGATAGTTTATTACCATTTGCTGACAACTGACGAGCTGAAATTGTTGCAGCTTCGACGTCGGGTGCCCAACCGTCTGATCCCAACACATTCTTGATTGTATACTGAGATGCCTCCCAACCATTCAACACAGGATTAAATTGTGCAGTTGAGCCATCTTTGCTACACTGATAAAATGAACGACGCTGACTCAAGTCAACAGGATTGCCCCAAATATCTTTGCTGTTATACTCTGCAAACAATGCTGGACATGTATTCATCGGATTACCCCATCCTGCAGCCGACGGTTTCTTCTTCATTGTAGTATTCAAGAACACCGCTCTTGGCTTCTGCTGCCATGCTCTACCCAATGTGAAACTTCCGTCTGAAATTGCACCGTCGATAGTACAACTTTCAAAGACATATCCGAATTGCTCTCCGTTACCACCTGGAGCAGTGATTACATCATTAGCACGGTTCTCACAGTAAATCAAACATTTATTGAAATAAACCTGTCCACCACCGCAGATAAAATCCACAGTACCATGAATCTCACAACCTTCAAGATATGTGCGTCGAGCTGCCTTAGTAGTATAATAAGTATCCTGACCAGAAAGCATCTTCACATTCTTGTAAATATTCTTATTACCCTCATCCTGCAAGCAAACAAGACGATTGGCAGAAGCATTCATATTAACATATCCGTTGTTTTTCAAAGTGATATCCTGCATATAAATACCACCATTCTTGAAGAAGATTGTAGCTGTTGTACCGATTCCCTCAGACGATGGTGCATTATAGCAAACTACACCATTCATACTTTGTCCGACAATCGACACATTTGCTCTTGAGAATGTTGTCTTCTGATTTGAATCACCAGTCATACGACCGAAATCATACTGACCATCTGGCAAGAAAATATAGAATCGAGGTTTTGAAGACGATTCTGCAGCAGCTTTGGCTTGTGCCCATGTTCCGTCTACTCCGACCACGAAATCGAAGTTTTGCTTATTAACGGCAGCAAACATAGATGCCGACAAAGCAATTGTTATTAGAGTTGTAAAAAATCCTTTCATATCACCTAACATTAAATTGTGTTTTGGACGAAACCATGTTTCCGTCTTCGTTATTACGAACAATGCAAATGAATGATATTTTCTCCGTCGCTCCAACAAAATATGGTTCAAAATAGGCACATTTTATTTTTTGCACCTCTTTTTGTTACATTTTCACCCTATTTCACAGTTTTCCATGCCATACCACATTGTTCCAATATGTAGATTCCATGTGGAATTTCTGCATTTTCAATATCAGAAATGGACTTAAAATCCCCGATAAATTGGCCATTTTCGTTGTAGACGCGGATATTGCAATCTGTTGAAGACGCGATTGTGTTATACAGATTCGTTTTTGACTTATCTACCACCTTTACGTTAAAAGTCAAATTGATCTGTTTGTCTCCATAAACCATCATCTGCTTCACACTGCATGAATCTCCGATATTAGTGTTGCCTGGATACTGACCTATTCTCATTCCATTACCATACGGATCAATCTCAGCAAAAACAGCTGCCGTTTTAGTCGTTGCTGTCCAATTCTCCACATTTCCATCCATACCATACCAATATCCGTTGTTGGCAGTAAACGACTCCACAACATCTCCATCACTCTCAACTGCGTATAGCGACACTTCTTTACCAATCTGTGAAACTAAGTCAGAAGCGGAAATACCAAGTAAAACAGACAATTCAGGTATGTTAATATCTACGATGGTAGCATTGTAGCCATCATTCACGTCGACCTCCACATCAAAAGTATACTCTCCTACTGTCACAATCTCTATTGGCGTCTCATTGCCACAACGGAAAGTCATTGTACTACCAGGAGCGGAGAAATCCCAGATATAAACTCCACTATTGTTGCCATCATACCACTTCGCACTCGGATTACTATCATCGCTGAATACGCCCGGACCAGTGTAAAGATTCCACATACAATCCTTTGAAGTAGCAGGACGACCATCAAGCAATTCTGGTTTTCCTCCATAATTATTGTCTCCATTAGTATTGACATGCCATATCATAACTCCTTGATTTTCCTTACCATACCAGTTTTCATAGTGTTTGTCACGAACTTCAAAATAGTAGCGTTCGTTGGCATTAGCACCAGAACCATAAATGACGGCAGCGTTTCCAACCTCCTGCTTGATAGTGATTTTTCGTCCATCCTTTATCTTTGAGATATCCTGTTTAGCAGAAAGCCAACCTAGTTCATCCATTGAATACGGATTTAGCAACTCAGGATTTTTCTCATCAGGAGTCCAGAATGTATTGGCAACATTGAAATCCTTTATATTATTGTCCTTATTAGACTCTTCATAAGAATAAAAATCAGGCAAACCAAGCACCAAATGTCCATTTTCATGAACAAAAGTTCCCATAGTCAGATCGCTACCTAAATCACACAACTGGTAGCCATGCCATTCTCTATTTGAAATATTGTATTTTCTACGAAGATCAAAATTGTATCCACCCATATGTGGCCAAAGACCTGTGGCCCACTTTTCTGGGGCATTACCTGCATAGAAAATATTGATAGCCATCATCTTCTGGCCATCAAAACTGATGTCATTAAGATCAAAACCATCCTTTTCTTTAGAGATAGCAAGCAATGCATCAGTCACAACCGGATAGAATCGATCAGTGGTATAATCAGTAGCGTCGGCTGGAGAATAATAGTTGAAATTATATGGAGCATGATAAATCTCCTTTGGCAAATAGTTGATATATGTCAACTTACCACCAGACATCCAGCGAAAGTGTTCTTTGATAGAGCGAGCATTTCCGTAGACGGTTCTGTCGCTTGAATTAAGAAACGTCTCCACATCTTCACGTGAGATTGAGAATTTTCTGTCGGGGAAATCAATCATCAGTGTAACACCATACACAGTATCAGGAAGAACTGTGGCAGCACGAAGCTGTGGAACCGACCTTTTATCCAAACCAAGTTTACTTCTGTTACCAGCGATGATTTCATTGCGTTTCTCCGCACTCAGACGAATATGAGGTTTTGTGATCATATTTAATTCAGACGGTGCAGATCCACCCGTATACTTGATTCCTGAAGAAGCGTATTCCCTACCGTCGGCAGAAAGCATAGCATAACATATGTAGCCATTCTCCTCATCACGGATAAGAGTATAACCATCCTCACTTTCCGCATCCATATATAATTCAGTACCGAACAAACGAACTGAGACGGAATCACCGTTGGGCTGTACAAAAGTGTGTGGTGTGGCTTGATAAACGCGTGCAGTAACAGGAGAAAAAGACAATCCTGCTAAAGTAAAAGCAATAGTTATTAATGTGTTTTTCATGATCTATGTTATTATCATTGCGAAAAATACAAAGGATTATGGAAAAGACAAAGAAAATGAAAGTAAATAGAGCAAATAGTGAATTTTATCTACTAATATAGGGAATAAAAGCATATAAGTGCGTCGAATTAATAACTCGACGCACTTATATGCCATTTAAAAACAAAAAGACCAAACGACTAATCGTTTGGTACTTTATGTTAGTTAGTTTTCATCATATTGCCTTCTGTTTCACAACACGCAATAAAGTAGATATAATAATTTATAATAGGGTCAAATTTTTGTTTACATTGCAATGTTAGTGCTTTCTGCTGACTCCAATGTTCAATAATTATTTTTTTATGTGGACTTTTTAAAAAATCGCCATTTCACCGAAAAAATCCACATATTTGAGCGAAAAATCCACATTGTTTTAGAGCTTAGAGCTTAGGTTGGGCCAGCGGCCCTGGCACGAAGTGATGCGTAGCCGACACCATTTTGTTTGAGACCTACAGTCTCAAACAAAATGGTGTCGGTATTTGGGTCGTGGGCAACAAACGTCAAAAAACAACATTGTCGGCATAATAAATCCTTCGACGGTTTTCACCGACATTTACGAATTATGCATTAGGCATTATGAATTATAAATTAGATTTTGTAAATTTGTGGCGAACTTATTTTTAATGACTAATTAATAATGAAGAAATTCAAGAATTATTGTTCGGTCTTCGCATCAATAATTACATTTTCTACAAGTGTCTATGCTCAGGATTTGGAGATGCCAATGCCTGATCCAGAACCTGTCACTCCGGCAGTTCAACCAACGCAGCCAGTTCAACAGACTCGCACAGAATCATACTCTACTCCATCAGGAGCTTCTTCTGTTGTGAACATATTCCCTATACAGGCCCCACAATCTGCACCTGTTGCTCAACAACCTGTCGCAGTGCCTGTTCCAGTTCCACCACCACCAGCTCCATGTCCGGTAGTTGTGGAGGAGCCAGCAGCCGCTCCTGCTCCAGAGCCTTGCCGTGAACCTGTTACTGTTGGTTTCAGAGGCATGTTGGGTATCAGCCGTTTTTCTGAAAGAACTAGAGAGGCCGGTCATAATGTGGAATATCAGGCAAGCATTAATATTTTGCAGCCAAGTGCCAATGAGATTTTTCTTCCTTACCTTGAGGGCGGCCTTGTGATTGATATTCCTATCCACCACTATTTCGCCGTCTCTACCGGTGTGTTCTACTCTCAAAAGTCAAACTACCGCAAGTGTTTCATAGATTCTACTAATTTCAAAAGCGACAACGCTATCATCGCCAGAATCGGTTACATTAAGATTCCTGGTCAGTTGACTCTAAGAAACTGGACTACTGAAACAACTCGTTTTGATATCAGTGCTGGTCCATACGTAGGATTCGGTATCCATGGTAAAGTAAAAGAGAAATTTGTGAGCGACGTGAATGCTCGTATTCTTCAGGAAACAGAATACAAAATAGATGTTTTTGATGAAAGTGTCTACGATGAATTAAGCCAATCCCGCGTCGCTCCTTACAAACGTTTTGATTTCGGGTTCTCTTTCACTACAACTTTTGAATTCAAGAGATATTGCATCGGTGCTAATTTCGATATGGGTATGACTGATATCACAAAGCCAATCCACAACGAGGGTAATACTAGAACAAGAGCTATCGGCGTATTCTTCGGATATATGTTTAGATAAATGCTAAATTAGAAATGCTAAATGCAAAATAAAAAAGAGGGTGTATCAAAATTGATATGCCCTCTTTTCGTATTTAAAAATCAACGAAAAAAAATCAAAAAAGCCCCGACTTTCTCAAGCTGGGGCTTTGTGTTTTCATAAAGATTTTGTATCTTTATAGAAATCAAATACTTA
>JAZUGF010000032.1:0-7670 GCA_045641065.1 Paludibacteraceae bacterium
CTCCTGAGGCATATTCAAGTCATTCTCTCCACATACTAAGTAGAATGAACCATTCAACATAAATGAAGAAGACTTCTTACGAATCTCACCAAATGAACCCATTGTAGCCCACTCGTTTCCATCAAATGATAAAAAGCCAGATTCTGTACCAATCTCCCCTTCTCCACCTGCAACATAACATTTGTCTCCAGCTGAGAATCCCGATGAGTAAATCAATGGCTCACAATTTGTATACGCTTCACTCCAAGAATCTGAAGCCAAGTCGTATTTGTATAGTGTAGTATTTTGAATCTTCTCTTTTAGATTATATCCACCGCCTACATATACAACATTATTCAAAGTGAAAGTAAAACAGCCGGTCAAAGCAACAGGGAAATTTTTCTTCTGTGACCATGATTTCGTAAATGGATCAAAACACCAGACTTCATCTGTGTATGCGTCTTTTTCTTTATAGCCTCCGACTACATATCCTTTTCCGTTAGCAACAAAAGAAATGGCACCAGTTCTTCCTTGAGCAGGGAATGATTGTGTTTTATTCCATTTATCACTTGCGACATCGTAAGCATAAGTGTTTATATTATAACCATTTTTAGTTGGATCATAATATCTTCCTAAAGCTACATATGCGACGTCGTTAATGACAAAACTAACTGCCATATCCAATCCAGTCGACGGAAAGTCGCTCAACTGTTTCCATGAATCTGCGTTAGGATCATACTGCCAAAGGTCGCTGTAGTATTTCTCTTCACCTTTGGATGTACTCTTTCCAAGTCCATAATATCCCATGTCCTTAACGGCAAAAGCCACACCTCCACTTCGTAATCCTCCTGCAAATGGAGCAACCTGTGACCATACATTTGCAAGGTTAAAGTTCTTATCGATATTGAATGAAAGTGTCTTGGTTGTGACGTAACTCAAATAGTTCCCGATTCTGTATTGGTAATAATACTTTGAATCACGTTTCAAGTTTGGAGCGACGCAATAGAAAGTGTCGTTAGTTACACCTGCATATCCTTTAATCTCAGTTGATTGAGACATGTCAGGTTTCTCTGAAATATTCAATGTGACATAATCAATACTTGATGCATCAACATCTGAGCTAAGCACCACTCTAAGTGTGACTCCAGTCTCCTCGTCTGCTCCTACTATTTGTGTGTTGATATTAAGTCTGTTATAAACAGTATCAGAATCGTCGTGGCAAGCAGTTAAAGCGAGCAACGTCGAGATAAAAATATATTTAGTCAAACTTTGTCTCATACCTTAAAATCTATAACCCATTCCTATTCTGAAATCAGCCAACTGGAATTTTGTTGTGTTTACACCTAGCTTCACAAGAAACTTGTCAAAATTACCTATAGCTCCAAAATCAAATGCCCAGCCTTCTGTGCTGTCATCATCTACTGTTAGCAACGCTCCATCGGCAGTCTCAAACATGTGTCGACGCCATGAATAACCACCTCCTGCATAAACACAAAGTTTTGGCAGAATGATTCGTGTTACTCCACTTGCTATACTTAATCTTGAAACTTCTGAATTTCCTGACAAGAATGCCTGCTTGCCATTTTCATCAACTCCGTTGGCATTGATATGATACTCAAGTGGCTGATGAAAATTGAAATTTGTATGTGCTGTGATATAGCCACCCCACGTCTCCATATAAGCTATTGTAATTCCGAATGTTGGATCACAATAAGATGTGAATCCAAATTCACCTAAAGCATACAAGTGCTTACCATCCACGTCGACAACAGCCATTGTATCGGATAAATCGATTGGAATATTATCGTAATCTTCTTCATAATCAGCGTTTTGTGCCGACATAGATGCCACACAAAACAACAATGCTGATAATATTAAATATAAACTCCTTCTCATGCTAATAAAATATCTACAAATATAATGAAACCATTTGAATTTTAATCAACTACATCAAGAAAAACGGAGCTTTATCTTCAAACGTCATCTCTTTATTCGTAGATGGATGGGTAAAAGTGATTTTTTCTGCATGCAACATCAATCTACAATTGCTTGATTTACTGCCATATAATCTATCCCCCAATATCGGTGAATTTGCACCTTCCTTACATGATAAATGCATACGAATCTGATGTGTTCTGCCTGTGCGTGGATAGACGTCAATTAAGGCTTTTCCATCTTTCTCTGCCATCAATTTGTAATAGGTTTCCGCATAGAGTCCAAACTCTTTGCTGACCATCTGCATCGGTCTATTTGCAACGTCTGGAGCAAGTGGAAGAATAATGGTATTCTCTTTTATCGACGGAATTGTTTCTGTCATAGCCACATACTTTTTTTGAATCGTATGTGTTTCAAACTGTTTCTGTAGATTATGATAAGCCTTGATATTCAACGCAATAATCATTATTCCTGAGGTGTCTTGATCAAGACGATGCACAATCTTCGGTCCGTCATAATCTCCACAAATCTTCTCTGCCCATGTCTCCACACTCGTCAGACACTCTTTTCCACGCACACTCAATAATCCTGATGGTTTAGAGATAACTAATATATCATTATCTCTGTAGAGTGTTTTAATTTCTTCATTTTCATAATCAAAATCTATTTTATTTGCCTCTAATTCTACTCCTTCAAGCATGAAATTCATGATTGGCAAACATTTGGATCTACACGCATGGTAATAGGTTCCAGAGTGGCGTACTCGTCCAGATGGGGATACTCCATACCAAAACTCAGCCATGCTGATTACCTGATAATCATTTCGATATGCATATTCAAGCAGACGTGGAGCTGCACACTCACCTGCTCCAGACGGTGGCATTACTTCGTCGCTGAAGATATCAAGTAACGTCTTCTCTTCTCCTTTGGTATTATGGAAACGGAAATCACGGAAGATGCGTCGTTGTAGATTTCTTGACTGTTCTTCTCGTTCAGCTTTCAAATCCTCAATCTGTTTCTTCAAATTGTCGACGGGAATATTTGCAGCCACTTTCGCCGCTTCAACTTCTTGTTTTAATCTCTTCAACTGATTCTTCTGCGATGAACTTTCATTATTCATCTTACGGATTTCATCATCCGTTGCAGATGATCGTAAAGAGTCACGTAGTGCCTTTTGTTGCTTCATAAACTCCTGGTATTCCGCAACACGTTGTTCTGCCTCTATAACTACAGAATTCTTGGATACCATTGTCGATTCCAACTTCAGCACACTTTCCAACTGTTTAATTTCAGCACTTTTATCCGAAATTTCTCGTTCTCCACAACGATAATATGAATCAGGAGTAAGTATATCAAAAACAGGTGGAACAAAGCCTTTATACTCATTCTTGCCAAAAATCTGGCCTGAGAATGAAACCAAATAGCCAGTTTCGCCATCTTTATTTCTCACCACCAACACACCAATCATCTTGCCTTTCTCCAACTCAGTTTTCAAATCATGATTTGAATCTAAATGAGTTAAAAAATCATTGTAAGCCTCACGTACAGCGTCGGATGGAAGATACGAAAAGGGATCTCCCAACTTATTTGGCAATGATGAAAATTGCTTTTTATGGAATGTTGTAGTAAAGAACATACGTTTGATTAATTCAATTTAACGCTCGCCCTTACGGGCTCGCGTATTTTGGGGAGTTAGGGCGTTCCGCCCTTAACAATCCTCATTTTGTTATCTCACCGAGAATTACGAATTATGAATTACGAATTAAAAAAGGGAGGCCCTCATTACAAGTTCCTCCCAATTTATCAAACAATCAATTATTATCAACCTTTGATGTCTACCTTCAAGCACAACTCCTCAAGCTGAGCGTCGTCGATAACTGATGGACAATCCATCATTGTGTCACGACCTGAGTTGTTCTTAGGGAATGCGATGCAGTCGCGGATAGAATCCAAACCAGCAAGCATTGAAACGACACGGTCAAGACCGAATGCCAAACCTGCGTGAGGTGGTGCTCCGTACTTGAATGCTGTCATCAAGCAACCAAACTGATCCTGAGCCTTCTCCTGAGTGAATCCAAGAAGCTGGAACATCTTGTTCTGAAGCTCTGAATCGTGGATACGAACTGATCCACCACCAAGCTCAACACCGTTCATTGCCAAGTCGTATGCGTTAGCACGTACACGTCCTGGATCAGAATCAAGATACTGTACATCCTCAAGCTTAGGGCTTGTGAATGGGTGGTGCATTGCGTAGAATCTCTGATCCTCCTCATTCCACTCAAATAGAGGAAAGTCGATAACCCAAAGTGGAGCAAACTTGTTCTTGTCGCGAAGCTCAAGTCTGTCGCCAATCTCAAGACGCAATGTATTCATCTGACCACGAACCTTCATAGCGTCGTCGCCACATAGAACCAAAATCAAATCGCCAGCCTTTGCCTGTGCTTTTTCTGCAATCTTACGCAAAGATGCCTCGTCGTAGAACTTATCGATGCTACTCTTGATAGTACCGTCTTCCTTCATCTGGATGTAAACCAATCCCTTGGCTCCAACCTGAGGACGCTTAACGAATTCTGTCATCTGATCAAGCTGCTTTCTTGTCCAAGCTGCACAACCAGGAGCACAGATACCAACAACGAAATTAGCACCGTCGAATACAGGGAATGAATGACCTGAAACCAAATCCTCACCACCCTCTTTTGCGTTCTTAAGCTCAACAAACTCCATACCGAAACGCATATCTGGCTTATCTGAACCGAAACGCTTCATACACTCGTGCCATGTCAAACGTGGGAATGACTCTGTGAACTCAACGCCTCTTGCATATTTGAAGATGTGTTTGATCATACCCTCAAACATCTGAAGAACGTCCTCCTGCTCAACGTAAGACATCTCACAGTCTATCTGAGTGAACTCAGGCTGACGGTCAGCACGCAAATCCTCGTCGCGGAAACATTTTACAATCTGGAAGTAACGGTCGATACCACCTACCATCAAAAGCTGCTTAAACTGCTGTGGGCTCTGTGGAAGGGCGTAGAACTGACCCTGGTTCATACGTGAAGGAACGACGAAGTCACGTGCTCCTTCTGGAGTAGACTTGATAAGCACTGGCGTCTCTACCTCTAGGAATCCCTGAGAATCAAGGTAACGGCGAGTCTCAAATGCGATATTATGACGCAATACAAGGTTGTTAAGAACCGGCTTTCTTCTCAAGTCAAGATAACGGTACTGCATTCTCAAGTCGTCACCACCATCCGAGTTATCCTCGATTGTGAATGGAGGCACATCACTCTTGCTAAGCACCTTCATAGTGTCGGCGATGATCTCGATCTCTCCTGTAGGGATCTGAGTGTTCTTGTTGCTACGCTCAGCCACCTTACCAGTAATTTGAATAACCCACTCACGACCAACGTGGTTAGCCTGAGCTGTAAGATCTGCGTTCTTACCCTCGTCGAACACAATCTGAGTGATACCATAGCGATCACGAAGATCAACGAATGTCATACCACCCATTTTTCTGACTTTCTGTACCCAACCAGCAAGTTTAACCTCGCTGCCTACATTGCTAAGCCTAAGCTCACCACAAGTATTGCTTCTATACATAATTTATATATTCGATTTTCTATTTTCAAAAACTCTACAAATTTCGCAAAAAAAATTCAATTATGGATATATGACTGAGATTTTCTAACAAAATAAAATTATCTATTGAGGATTGTTAAGAGCGGAACGCCCTAACCCTCCCACACTTGCGAGCCCGTAGGGCGAGCATCAACAAAGAAACAAATTCAGATAATAATTAAATCGTTGTTATCTGTTAGTTTAACAAAACATTTGCGAGAATCAATTATATTAAATAAATTTGCAAACGATTCGAGGCAAGAATATGTCATAAACGGTAAGCCACAACAGCAATTCTTTAAGCCTTGAACTTGATACATAAAACAATAAATAAATTAAGGTTATGACAGTAGCAGAAATGAAAATTAGTAACAGGGAAAGGCTTGACAAACTAGAAGCCTTAGACCCAGAGAAGCTAAACGAAATCTTAGACGAGGTGTTTAGCAAGTATTATCCTGTATCTAAAAACGACGGAAAAACAAAAACTACAACCGAAAAAAAAGGTTGGGCAGACGAGTTTTTTGGAATATGGAATGATATGCCGGTAGAAACAGTAAACGAAATTTTATCATCAAGAACCACAAAATAAAATTTTAAATTATATTTCATAAATGAATGGAGTGTTATTAGACACATGCACTTGCATATAATTGTTTAGGTCAAATAAAAATGTTTTAGGTATGCTTAATTCAATCAATCCTAATGAGTGTTATGTTTCAGAAATCGTTGTGGCAGAGTTATTTCTTGGCGCAGAGAAAAGTAGAAAAAGAGATTTTGAAATGAACAGAGTCAATAAATTCTTTTCAAAAATGAATATTCTCCAAGTTTTCAAATTGCTTAAAACGGTTTGCAAAAGAAAAGGCTCGTCTACAACAGATCGGTACACCAATAGAGGATTTCGACTTACTAATAGGTGTCTCAGCAGTAGAAAACAATCTGACTTTGATTACTGACAATATCAAACATATGTCTAGAATCAACCAAGTTGAAATTGAGAATTGGAGATAAAAATAATGACGTGGAAATCCCCCACGTCATTTCATTTTTGCCAAATTCTTCGCTACAACCTTTGATATATCATAGTTGGTATATAGTTCAATCCAGAGCCATTGCCCGTTTGGATTGCATTCCAAAAAGACATAGTCGTTCTGGGGTGTTACGATAAAATCAAAACATCCAAAATTCAATCCTAATTTGCGAAGATATTTTATACATTTATCTGAGATTTCCTGAGGAATTTCTACAATTTCATGCTTTAAGTCATGTTCGTAACCTTGTCTCCAGTCAATCTTGCCTGTATCATCTGTTTGTGACTGAGAATCTATTTTACAAGCAATAACATCATCACATATGACTGTCACCCTCAATTCATATGATTTCTCAACGTAATTCTGGGCAAATGTGACTGTTTGTGAAAATGCCTCTTCCGGTTGTTTCTCTAATTCGACGCGGGGCACCTTCATTGAATAAAAGACATACTCCAAATTTTCTTCATCCATGTAGACGTCGGATGTACTAAGCGGTTTTAGAAGCACGTCGTCTTCTCCTTTAAAATAGTTGCATACTTTAGATTTACGGTTAGAGAATATTGTCTTTGGCATCTTAAACCCAACTTCCCTGCCTACAGCCATTTGCAACATTTTTGAATCCGATGGTCGGTCTTGGACTATGCTTCCAAGAGAATAGATATCTTTCAGATAGTAACGCAAAAAACTCAAAAATGAGTGAGCTTCCTCCAATATATGCTTATTCACCGAGTCATATTCACTTTCTAAGACTAAAGTCTCCGGTTTCATAGGACGTCTGTCCCATATAGCAGTCACGTCGTGACCGTAAATTTCCAAACCATTACGGAGATTTTTCAAATGGAAATCCATCTCTGATTCGTTGCTCCACCACTCGAATTCATAGTCAGTGAGCAAGCATTCTGTATTAAATCTAAAGACAGGAGGGTGTATCAAAATGTAAAATCAAGTTTTTCGAACTTACATTTTGTCACTTTTTATATGAACGAAGCCGTTTCTGAGCTTAAAAATTACAGTTAAGTCTCTGAAACGGCTATATTTTTGTAGAATTTAAAAATCAACTTACATTTTGATAGTTTGATTTTTGATAAATTGAGTTTTGATACACCCTCT
>JAZUGF010000033.1:0-3086 GCA_045641065.1 Paludibacteraceae bacterium
CCTTCAGCTTAAAAAGTACATCTGGTGGTACAACAATAAAAGAATCAAACTTAGATTAAACGGTATGAGCCCGGTTCAATACCGAGCCCATACTTTATAAATTTTATTTTTTTAATGTCCAACTTTTGGGGTGCACCTCACACGCCCCGTCTTTTTTATTGATTCAAGTTTCTTATGTATTCTCTATGTACTTAATACAACAGAAAACCATGCTCAATGTTTTCTTGTGTTTTTGTTTTCCGAGTTAGGTGTTTTCAAGACATTTTGATGCCTGTTTTCCAACGCCCACAACGAAGTTGGTTATTTATTGGGCACGTTTTCTGTTCTGTCCATTTTAAAACTTGAACTATTAATCTATATGTCCGAAAAAGTGTTCTGTTGTGTATAAAATTTGCATAGACGATTTGTGGAGATAAAATGTTGTAATTTATTTGCTTACATTTGCATCAGTAATGCGTAGAATTTATAAAACCTTTTTTTATGAGTACAAATTTCGTTATGCAGAAACTTCGTTACGACGAAGGCGCACTGGCTCCTGTTATCAGTGCAGAGACCATTAGTTTCCACTATGGAAAACATTTGCAGACCTACGTCAACAACCTTAACAACCTAATCGTAGGGACTGAGTTTGCCGACTCTTCGTTGGTGGAGATTGCTGCTAAAGCACAGGGTGCTATCGGCAACAATGCAGGTCAGGTGTTGAACCACAACCTTTACTTTGAACAGTTTGTCCCGCATCCTAAATGTTCAGAGCCTAAAGGAGATTTGGCTGAGGCTATTAAGAAGAGTTTTGGATCGTTTGAGGAGATGAAGCAGAAGATGAATGCTGCTTCTACGACTCTTTTTGGAAGCGGATGGGCATGGCTATGTGCCGACGCGGAGGATAAACTAAGCGTCATGCAGATGCCTAACGCTGACAATCCGTTGCGACATGGGTTACGTCCAATCCTAACATTCGACGTTTGGGAGCACGCTTACTACCTTGATTATCAGAACCGTCGTGCTGATTATCTTTCGGCATTATGGAATATAATCGACTGGGAGGTGGTTGAGAACCGATTGGTTTCTCACAACGTGTTCCAGGACTTTTGATGATTGATGGTTGAGGTGAATCAGCACTAAAATGAGGATTGTTAAGGGCGGAACTCCCTAACCACACCCTCCAACGCGAGCCCGAAGGGCGAGCATTAATAATGACATTAATCCATTTTCGAACAAAAAACGCTTGCTGGATTAGTCCGCAAGCGTTTTTTGTTCTTCTCTACCACTTTATTCAAACAAGCATTCTGACGTCACTTCCGACTGTGCCATGCTGTTATGCTCTGAATTTTTCTTTAAACCGTATGTAGTGATCATAGTGAGGTGGAGAGCGGATTTGGTCTTTGTCTCATCCTTGAACGACGTCAACTTATTCCTTAGTTTTTTTGCATAATCAGCAGTGATTGTATAATTCCCACTTGCATATTTGATCTCACAGATATTCACCACATTGTCGGCTCTCTCTATCACCATGTCTATCTGTGCTCCGTTTTCTTTTTCATTGCTTTTCCAACTCGACACTTTGGATGAGATTCCTCCTATGCCTAATGCTTTTTTGATTTGTTTTATATGAGAAAAGCATACTTGCTCAAAGGCATAACCTTGCCATGTATTGACGACGGGTGTGTTTAGATTTTGTGTCCAGAAATGTTCTTCTCCTTTGTTGTCTTTCACAAAGCGTAGATAGAATAGGGTGAAGAAATCTACAAGCTGGTACATCTTCCCCTTAGCCTTTTTCCCCACTTGGCTATATTCATTCAGAATGCCGCAATCCACAAGCTCTTGCAAGATGGTAGTGGATGTCCCGGATTCGGGCATTCCCGTCTTCTCACAGATCTCTTTTTTTGTCATTCCCATGCTTTTAGTGGCTAATGCTTCCACCACTTTGATATGGGATGTGTAGCCTTTGAACATTGAGCGATACAGATTGTCGTATTCCTTAGCAAGTATTCCTCTTTTCGAGAAACACATATTGTCGACGTTCTGCGCGACACTCAGCTCTTTCCTGAAATATTGCAGATAGTAGGGAACTCCGCCAAAAATCATATATGCCTGTAGCTGCTCCTCTTGGCTCATGGAGATTTTCTTCAATTCATAGAATTGGGAGCATTCGTTTAGCGTGAATGGCTCAAGATAGATTTGGTTTGTTAGTCTTCCGTATAATCCGCCTCTGTTGCGAAGAATATTGCTTGTGATCCATGTCGTGGCAGATCCGCATACGATTAAGAAGATGTCTGTTCTGGCTGATGCGTATGCATTCCAAAACCATTCTATCGCCATCAGAAAATCAGATTTAGGAGTATCCATCCATGGCATTTCGTCGATGAATATGACTTTTTTTCTTGATTTATAGTTGATGTCGTTGGTTATTGTGTCTGCTAAATAACGCATGACTTCCATCCAGTTGTCGCATTCTCTATAGTCGACATTGAACCCTTGTACGACTGCCATGCAGAAATTGTTGATTTGCTCACGATATGAGCCTCCTGGTAGTCCTGTCGCGAAGAATGAAAAATGTTTTTCTAGTACGTATCGGATTAGGAATGTTTTGCCTACTCTGCGTCTGCCATAAACTGCTACAAATTCAGATTGTTCGGAGTAAAGGCATTCTTCTAAAACGTTTATTTCTGTTTGTCTGCCTACGAATCGTGATCCGTATGTGAATTGTTCTTCTCGTACTAGCATCATAATCGTCTGATTTTCCCACAAAGGTATCGTTTTACTGAGATTTAGCAAAATTTCTATGTTGATTTTATGCTAAATTTGCCGAATTTTACCACTTTTAGCAAAATTTATAGGTTGTTTCTTTGCTAAATCTATTGAATTTGTCGACTTTTAGCAAAATTCTTAATGTATCGTGTTGCTAAATGTGATATGACAATATTTTAAAACAATAAAGACGGGGTCATGTGAGGTGCACCCCAAAAGTTGGACATTAAAAAAATAAAATTTATAAAGTATGGGCTCGGTATTGAACCGGGCTCATACCGTTTAATCTAAGTTTGATTCTTTTATTGTTGTACCACCAGATGTACTTTTTAAGCTGA
>JAZUGF010000034.1:0-12002 GCA_045641065.1 Paludibacteraceae bacterium
CGATTTCCTTCATACTTGCGAACATAGTTATTGAATTGTGTCCTGTTTAGAAATGCGGTAAGTTGAGAAAAAACGTATTTGTCTTGATTCATATGCAGCTATCATTTAGCCACAAATGTATGAATTCAAATCCGTTTCATTAAAAAATACCGTCTAATAGACTATATTTCAATTATTTCAAAGAACTTTTGTTCACTTTTACGGGACGGTAGTGAATGCAAAAATAAATATCATGAAATTATTACAGCGTGTTTTTTTCCACTACTTGTGATTTGTGGATTCTTAATTTATATGACGGACTCGTATTGAAGAGCTGGGTTAGGGCGTTCCGCCCTTAACAATCCTCATTTTGGACAACTGCTATATAATCTCCAAAATAATCATTATGCCCGACACTTACAATTATACGATTAAAGATTTGACATTCAATAAAATAACCGTTTTGTAGAGTATGACCAATAATTTAAAATTGTAATTGAATTATTTTTTTACTATTTTTACAACGGAATTAAAAGGATACTTTATCATGGATAGTTTTGTAACGTTAGCGATACATACCGAATTGAAGGCACAAATGCTTGTTCATATTCTAAAAGCGAATGGTATAGATGCTTTCACAGAAGAGGTAAATCAGTTTTTCCCTTCACTAACTGCAAGTTACAGAGTGAAGATTGCAGAATCTGATTTGTCTAAAGCTTTGTCCATAGTTGAGAGTATGGATTTGGAAGAGGCGAAAAAAACAGCTAACGCTGAAGCAAACAACCGTAAAGTCATCCTATTGCCATTCGACTACACCACTACTTCAGAAAAGGCTTTTCCTTTGGCATTCTCATGGGCTAAAGCAGTCGGTGCTGAAATAGAGATGCTCAACGTCTACTCAACAGAGGAGACAGAGAACCGCACTATCATCAACCGTATGTTTGACTATGACAAGGAGGCCCTTCGCGAGCGTGTAGAGCGTGCTCACTCTGAAGCAAAACAACGTGCGGAAGATTACCAAAACATTATCCAACAGCGTATTGATGCAGGTGAATTGGCAGATGCTAAATTTAAGTGTTTCGCTTTGGAAGGTGTGCCAGAAGAACAAATCATCAAATATTCTGATATACTCCGTCCTGAAATCATCATCATGGCGACGCGAGAGAAGAGCAAAAAAGAGACAGATATGATAGGTAGCGTCAGTGCTGAGGTTGCTGAAGGTGCACCAATCCCTGTGTTTGTAGTGCCAGAAAATATCCCATTCAACAATGTTGATATGGTTAAGGATATCATGTTCATCACTAATTTCGATGACCGTGACTTAGTTGCATTCTCTAAAATGATGTCTCGTTTATCTTTCAAAGAGATAAATATCAATCTTGTCCATTTCCGTGAGTCTGGAACAAAAGAGACTTGGGACGAGATCAAGCTAAACGGTATCAAAAGCTATTTCGCAGAGCACTACCCTACAGCCAAGGCCGACACAGCTATGCTTGACGGAGAAAATCCTCTAAAAAGCATCCGCGACTATATGGATGAGAAAAACATCTCTATCTTGTCAATGACAACACATAGAGGAAAACTTATCTCACGTATTTTCAACACAGGTGAGACAGGAATTACAAGAAGAATTGTATTTGAGGGAGACTACCCTACTCTAATATTCCATGCGTAGTTGGAAACCTTATAATTTCTACGCTTTATAAATGACTACTCGCAAAATGAAATTCAAACTACTTGCAGGCGGTGCAACAATGGCAATGGCACTGCTTTGCTCACAATGTATGATTGCCGACAACAACGACAAGAATATCAACTCCGGAGCAGCATGTGCTGTCGATCCATCTCAGATTTATATCGCACCGTCGATTCCTCAACATATCGAGTTCTGCGGTGAGAAATTGGAGTTGAAAAACTACTACATGCGTGAGAGATTCGACCGTGAGCTATTGAGTTTCAGCTATTTTCATTCAAGTATTTTCTTGATGGTCAAACGAGCTAACCGCTATTTTCCAATTCTTGAGAAGATTCTAAAGGAAGAAGGTATTCCTGACGATTTCAAATATTTGGCTGTGATCGAAAGTTGTCTTGACCAACGTGCCCTATCTCCTACAAAAGCAGCTGGTATTTGGCAGATTATGGAGCAGACAGGTAAAGAGGCTGGACTTATGATCCTTCCCGACGTAGATGAGCGTTACAACCTTGAGAAAGCCACACGTGCAGCATGCCGTCATTTGAAGCAGTCATACGACGCTACAGGAAGCTGGACTCTTGCTGCTGCTTCTTACAATACAGGTAGAGCCAGAGTTGTTCGCCAGATGGAGGCTCAGCAGACAAAGAACTTCTTCGATATGCAGTTTAGCGAGGAGACAAACAGATATGTCTACCGTATCCTGTTGGCTAAATACGTGTTGGAGGATCCATCTCGCGTCGGCTTCTACTTGACACAGAACGAATTGTATTTCCCAGTTGAGACATTTGCAGTTCAGGTGGATACAGCTATTCCAAACTTGACTGAGTTTGCTAAATCATACGGAATCACACTACAGATTTTGAAGGATAGCAATGCGTGGATGAGAGACAACAGTTTGAAGAAACATCCAGGCAAAACATTCACAATCAACGTGCCTAAAGCAGAAAGCATCAACCTACCACCGTCGCAACTACCAGTACACAACCAGAAATGGATACAATGTGTACCTGCTCACTTGCAGAATGTAGGTCAGAGATTTCAGGAGTATAATAAATAGCTTAGAGCTTAGAGATTAGAGATTAGAGATTAGAGATTAGAGATTAAAGCTTAAAGCTTAGAATATAAATAATAAAGCCCGGCAAATTTGTCGGGCTTTGTTTAACTCTAATGCATTATTTCTTCTTAACCAAAAGTTTCCAATCGCCCCACTTTCTAAACCTTATAGAATCTCTAGTCGGACTAAATGACACATCAAGATCATCAAAAAAGCATTGGAAAAAATCATTAGGCTTTGCCTCAAAAATAGATATGTAATTATTTGGAAATGTACAGATCAAGTGTTTTCCGTCATTCTCAAATTTAAGAATAAGACTATCACATTGATAGTCACCCACATACTCATTGAGTTTAACACTATCCAAATCCAAAACAGTCAAACTTGGAATAGGAAATTCCTCTCCTTTTAACGCCTGATTCATTGTCCAATCAATAGTGCCGTCATTAATTCCCATTCCATTATATAAGATAGTTGTGACTACACCATCTTCATACTTCATGAAAGACGTAAATTTCTCGATTCTACCGCTATGTGCGAAATTATAAACACATTTACTAGAGTCAACTAATAATCCACATCCATAACCGTCTACGAAATCCATCATTTGCGAATGTACATATTCACCCCAAGCCCCATTAGCCAATGAATAAGCATATTTCTGAAGATCTTGATTTGTAGAAATGATTGAGCCACTTCCTAGCGCAACAGTAGGATGCACATACTCTTTCTTAATCCACTCACCACTAAACTCATAGGATTTAGAATCCAAAGACCTACTTGAGCTACAGAATGTATTTTTTAGACCAATAGGTTTAACTATCTGTTCATCAACCAATTCAGCATAAGGCTTTGAATAAATCTGCTCAAGTATATAAGCCAATAGTACGTAATTAGAATTGCTGTATCTGAACATCTCGTTTGGCTCAAAATGAGTTTTCTGATTTGCTATACGATCCACCATTTGTGCTTTGGTCTGTTGCGAAGTTGTCCATTCAAAATTTTCTTTCTTCATCTCAACATCATTTAAATAATCAAATAATCCACTACGATGATGAAGCAGATGATAGATGGTAATCTTATCTGCGTTACGAATATTCGCGTCAGGGAAAAACTGGATAAGTTTATCATCCATCGATAGTTTACCAGCCTCTATCGCTTTCAATGTCAAGATTGCAGTGAACGACTTTGAAATAGAACCAATCTTAAATTGGGTAGTGTCAGTAATTGGAGTCTTTTTCTCGACGTCGGAATATCCAATATTCTTCGTGAAAATCAAAGAATCTCCCTTGGTAATCATAATTGATCCCATAAGACGTGGAGAAACAGAATCGAAATAAACCTCAAGGTCCTGCATATTGTGACCTGTCCTCGGCGTCTCTTCAACCTGCTTACTTGATGTGCATGATGCCCCACATAATATGGCAGTCATCAACGGAATAAACAATTTGTGTTTCATTGGCATTAATTAGATTTTAGACTTTTTCAACAATAGCAAAATCATCTTAGCAAACATACTCAATATTTTTCGTTATTCGATATTTAAAACTTATTTTTGCATCAAATTAAAATATAAAGCAATGGTTTTAGACAAATTATCTGAAGCTTCGAAATATTACTCGCTTCATCCGAAATTCAAAACTGCTTTTGAATATATATTCTCACACGATTTCAAATCTATCCCAGGCGGCAGCAAGATTGTTGTCGACGACGATGTCCGCATCAACGTCGATGAGCCAACTCTACGTGCTAAAGAGGATGCTCTTCCAGAGGCTCATGATCTTCACATCGATATTCAGGTGCCAATCATAGGTGAAGAGACTTGCGGTTTCATTCCACGTTCGGAATGCAAAACCGTCGACAGGGAAAGTGCTGAAAAAGATTATGTTATATATAAAGAGAAGTCGACGGGATTCTTCCGTCTTACTCCTGAAGATTTCGTTATCTTCTTTCCTTCTGACGGACATGCTCCGGTAATCGGAAGTGGTTACGAGAAAAAAATAGTCGTGAAAATTAAATTATAAGACGAACAATTTGCCTTTTAAACAACGATTCTATAAATTCGTTGTGTAAAACTTAATATGGAGGATTGACTATGGATATGCTAAACTTGGTGAAATACGACCAGCAACTCAAACCATTTGAGAATGCTCTTGTAGGAAGATACAAACATTTCTTGTGGAAGGAATCTTCTTTGGTCGGAGACAAAGAAAATCTTGCTGACTTTGCGTCTGGACATCTTTATTTCGGTCTACACAAGATTGGAAAGAAATGGGTGTTGCGTGAGTGGGCTCCTAACGCCACAGCTATCTATATCATCGGTGACTTCAATAATTGGAAAGAAGATGATGTTTATTCAATGAAACGTAAGGACAATGGTGTCTGGGAAATAGAGATGCCAGAGTCTGCGATGAAGCATCAAGATCTATATAAACTTAAGGTTAAATGGAATGGTGGCGAAGGCGAGCGTATTCCGGCTTGGTGCCGACGTGTGGTGCAGGATGAGAACACAAAGATTTTCTCCGCACAGGTGTGGGCTCCAGAAAAACCTTATAAGTTCAAAATCAAGCAGTTCAAACCAAACACTGCCCCACTTCTAATCTACGAGTGCCATATCGGTATGAGTGGTGAGGAAGAGAAAGTAAGCTCTTATACTGAGTTTAGAGAGAAGATGCTTCCACGTATCGTTGCTGATGGATACAATTGTATTCAGATCATGGCAATCCAGGAGCATCCTTACTACGGTTCGTTCGGCTACCACGTATCAAGCTTATTCGCACCGTCGTCGCGCTTCGGAACTCCTGAAGAGTTGAAGCAACTTATCGACGAGGCTCATCAGCGTGGATTGGCAGTGATAATGGATATCGTCCACTCACATGCAGTTAAGAATCAGGTTGAAGGACTTGGTTTGTTCGACGGTACTCCTTACCAATATTTCCATGACGGTTGGAGACGTGAGCATCCACAGTGGGATTCTCTTTGCTACAACTATGAGAAACCAGAGGTGCTTCACTTCTTGCTTTCCAACTGTAAATATTGGCTTGACGAATTCAAATTCGACGGCTTCCGTTTCGACGGTGTGAGCTCAATGCTCTTCCTTGACCATGCTATGGGCAACGTCTTCGGAAGCTACGACAACTATTTCAATGGCAATCAGGATGGCGACGCAATTTGCTACTTGACTTTGGCAAATAAGCTTATCCATCAGGTTCATCCATACGCTATCACAATAGCTGAGGAGGTGAGCGGAATGCCAGGCGTCGCAGCCAAGATTGAAGACGGAGGTATGGGATTCGACTACCGTCTTGCTATGGGTATTCCAGACTTCTGGATCAAGATGATCAAGGAGGTTAAGGATGAGGAGTGGAAACCAGGACATATTCTTTGGACACTCACTAACCATAGAGCCGAGGAAAAGACCATCAATTACGCAGAAAGCCACGACCAGGCATTGGTAGGAGACAAGACAATCATGTTCCGTCTTGCCGACGCCGACATGTACTGGCACATGTCGAGACTATTCGACAGCTCATATATGCTCGACCGTGCAATCGCACTCCACAAAATGATTAGACTAATCACGTTGTCGTCAATCAACGGTGGTTATCTAAACTTCATGGGTAATGAGTTTGGCCATCCAGAGTGGATCGATTTTCCACGTGAAGGAAACGGTTGGTCATATAAATACGCACGTCGTCAATGGCATTTGGTAGACGACACTGATTTGAAATACAAATATTTAGGAGACTGGGACAAGGCAATTATCAAACTTGTCAGCAGTATTCATAAATTCAACCAGTGTCCGATTGAGGTGCTTTGGGATAATAGTGGCGACCAGGTTCTTGCATTCCGCAGAGAAGACCTTGTGTTCGTCTTCAATTTCCATCCAAACAAATCGTTTACTGATTACGGAATCCTTGCCCCTGCAGGAAAATATACTATGGTTCTGTCATCCGACTCAAATAAGTTTGGTGGATTTGGCCAGGTGGACGAGACTCAGGAGCATTTCACAATGGAAGATACAAATCATACATCAGCTGGCAAGGAGTGGTTAAAACTATACATTCCAGCACGTTCATGTATGGTGCTAAAATTAGATAGATAAAATATAGTGGAGAACATACAGTTGCCTGACGATTTCATCGCAGACTTGCGTGAGTACCTGCCAGCCGAGCATCAACAATTGATTGATGCCTTGGCTACTGAACCTGTGTCAAGCATTCGTCTTAACCGACGCAAAATTGACAACGTAAAAAATGGCTCATTGGAACAAGTTAAATGGTGCGAAGAGGGTTTCTATCTCAACGATAGGCCTACATTCACAATGGATCCTTTGTTCCATGCTGGAGCCTACTACGTCCAGGAAGCGAGTTCAATGGCCGTCGGACAGGTGTTCAAGCAGTATATGAATGAAGTCGAAAGTCCTGTGGTGCTGGATTTATGCGCATCACCAGGAGGAAAGACAACACACTTGGCATCATTACTCGATGGAAAGGGATTTTTGTTGAGCAATGAGGTAGTCAAGACACGCACAAAGACGCTGTGTGAGAATGTGGCGAAATGGGGTTTTGCCAACACAGCTGTTTGTTCAGTAATGCCATCATCGTTCACTGATTTGACCGGATTATTTGACATGATTCTTGTTGACGCTCCTTGCTCTGGCGAAGGAATGTTCAGAAAAGATGAAGTAGCAGTTTCTGAGTGGAGTCGCGACAATGTGAAGATGTGCGCTGACAGACAACGCACTATTCTTAGAGATGTATTCCCGTCGCTCAAAGAAGACGGAATTCTAATCTATAGCACATGTACATTCAATCCACATGAGGATGATGAGAATGCTCAGTGGATTGCAGATGAGCTTGGTGCAGAAATCTTAGACATTGATTTTCCAGCAGATAGCGGAGTGACTAAAGATAAATGTGGTTATCATTTCTATCCTCACAAAACTAAAGGAGAGGGATTCTATATCGCCGCATTCCGCAAAACTCAGCCAGAGGATGAGATTTCCATCCGTACAAAGCAGGACAAGAAGAAAGGAAAAGGCAATCTGAGTCAGCCTACTCCAGCAGAAGTGATGAACTGGATTGACGACTCATCAATCACCGTCGTCGACGGCACAGCCTACCCTACTGAATTCGAGCAGTTGATACAGTTTTTGAATCAGAATCTCCGTCTGCTTCAATACGGCATTCCCGTCTACATACAGAAAGGAAAAGATATTATTCCACAACACACACTTGCCATTAGCAATATTGTGAATAAGGATTTCTTTGAGAAAGAGGAAGTTGACTGGGAGCGAGCTATTGCTTTCTTGAGAAAAGATAATATTGAAGTGGAGAGTGATAAAAAAGGATGGTTGATGTTAACTTACAAAAATGTGCCAATCGGATTCGTTAAGAATCTTGGCGACCGCACCAACAATCTTTATCCACAAAACTGGAGAATTCTAATGTCTGCTGACAAGAGTAGATATATTGATATATTCTGATATATTTGATAAACCAAATCTGATTTAAACAATGAGATTGACGTTTTTAGGAACAGGCACATCAACAGGAGTGCCAACGTTAGGATGCGATTGCGAAGTATGTCACTCAAGTGATCCACGTGATAGACGATTGCGTGCAAGTGTATTTTTGGAAGTTAACGACAAAAATATACTGATTGACTGTGGACCAGACTTTCGTGAGCAATCATTGTTTCATGGAATCGACAAGATAGACGCAATCCTACTAACCCACAAACATATTGATCACGTTGGTGGAATCAACGATTTGCGAACATTAGGCAATCAAACTCTATATCTTGACAAACAGACAGAAGATGCAGTAAGACAGATGTATGACTACTGCTTCGTTGAGAATCCTTATCCAGGAGTACCGTCGCTCACTCTTAAAAGAATCGACTCTAATCCATTTACTATTTGTGATGGAACGATTGAAGTCATTCCAATCAGAGTCATGCATGGACAGATGGAGATAATGGGTTATAGAATAGGCAATTTCGCATATATCACAGACGTATCTCGTCTTGCTGATGATGCAGAATATGAGAAATTGAAAGATTTGGAAGTTGTAGTGATTGGCTGTTTGAGAATGAAAGAGCATCACTCGCATCAGAATTTCGATGAAGCTATGGCAATGGCCCAAAGAATAAATGCAAAACAGACATTCTTCACTCACATGTGTCATCATATAGGATTGCATGATAACCTTGAAGAGTTGACACCAGAGGATATCAATTTTGCATATGACAATTTGACCATTGGTTTTGAATAAGTTAGTCCTTAAAATTCATTTATGAATATATTCACACAAATACGTGATTTTTGCATTCGTCTTACAGACAGCAAAACGTTTAAGAACACGATAGTGCTTATCATCCTGATAAATTCAATCGTACTCGGATTGATTACCAGTGAAACAATATACGCCAAGTTTGGTGACTTATTGGAATTGATTCTATCGGCGTGTGTAGTGGTGTTTACTGTCGAAATCGTACTGAGAATTATAGCGAAAGGTTGGAGATTCTTCCTCAACGGATGGAACATCTTCGACTTCCTGCTTGTAGCTATCGCTTTTATGCCAGAATCCGGAGCCGCCATCACATTCCGAATTTTCAGAGTATTGAGAGCATTGAGAATGGTGTCGTCAATGAAACGACTACGCCACATCGTAGCGGCAATTTTGGTCTCAGCCCCACACGTATTCTGGGCGGCCGTTTTGCTTATGATCATATTCTATATCTTCGGAATCATGGGTCAAAACCTATTCCACGAGACATTCCCGCAGTGGTTTGGCACTCTTGGAGAGACCATCTATACCCTATTCCAAGTCACTACACTTGAAAGTTGGTCAATGGGTATAGCCAGACCAGTCATGGAAGTTCATCCTTACGCATGGTGTTACTTTGTACCATTTGTAATGCTGTCTTCTTACATTGTGTTGAACGTTGTGGTCGGAGTCGTAGTAAACGCTTGTGGAAACCTATCTGACGAAGATGATGTGACAAAACTCAAAGAAGAGGTCGAAGCCAAAAACGTCACAAATGCTGAGATTATGGAGGAGCTTCAACGAATGAGAGCGCATATCCAGCGTTTGGAAGAGAAATTAGACGAAAAGAAATAAGAAAGAATATATTTCGGTTGTCCAAAATGAGGATTGTTAAGGGCGGAACGCCCTAACCCCTTCCATCCTTCGCGAGCCCGCAAGGGCGAGCGAACAAAAGAAATGTATATTTTGATTTTGTCTTTCAACGCAATAATATTAATTTTGCATTAAAATAACATTCACAAAGTGAAAATATAATCTTCATGAATACTAATTCATTACACGGTTATCAGCTAAATCAAGTCGACACATACATGATGTCGGCACTATTCGTAATCGGCAACTTACTAATGCCACAGTTGTGCCACTTCGCAGGTGGAAGCCATGCAGGACATGTATGGTTGCCAATCTATCTATTCACATTGATTGGAGCATACAAGTATGGTTTTGCTGTTGGTTTGATTACAGCTGTTTTCTCACCAATTGTCAATCATTTGCTATTCGGAATGCCTCCTATGGCAGTTTTGCCTTCAATATTGTGTAAATCAGTCGTTTTGGCTGTAGTTGCAGGAATGGTCGCTGAGCAATCTAAGAAAGTGACATTGCTTACTCTATTAGCAACAATCTTAGCTTATCAGGTAATCGGTACTTTGGCTGAGTTCGCATTGTTCCAGCCTGATTTCTACGCTGCTATCAGCGACTTCAGAGTTGGAGTTCCAGGAATGTTGATGCAATTGTTTGGCGGATACGTTCTATTGAAGTATGTATTAAACAAATAAATATCACAAGATATGTTTGGATTAGGAGGTTCTGAACTTTTAGTAATCATGCTTGTCGTACTTCTATTGTTCGGCGGCAAGAAAATTCCTGAGTTGATGCGTGGACTTGGAAAAGGCGTACGCAGTTTCAAAGACGGTATGAAAGAGGTCTCTACTGACGAAGACGAGAAAGAAAAAGACTCAAAGGAATAAAACAAGAAGTGACAGATCAAACACCTTCCTTTTGGGATCATTTAGACGAATTACGCACCTACTTAATACGAATGATAATAGTAGTATTAGTAGGTGCGATTGTCGCATTTGCCCTGAAGACGGAGGTGTTTTCAATCGTTTTAGCACCATCTAAGGCTGATTTCATCACCTACAGATTATTTTCAAAGTTTGGAGAATTAGCTGATTTTAATCTCCAACTCATAAATACCCAGCTTACATCACAGTTTGCAGTACATATTCAAGTGAGTATAATCATCGGCATGGTATGTGTAAGCCCATATATACTCTACTCCATCTTTGCATTCGTATCCCCAGCGTTATATGAAAATGAACGTAAATATGCCAAACTATTGGTTGTGGCAGGCTATATCATGTTTATGATGGGAGTCGCACTTTGCTACTTCATTATTTTCCCGTTGACCATACGTTTTTTAGGAGATTATCAAGTCAGCGACGAAGTGTCGAATATCATCACACTAAGCTCCTACATCGACACATTGACCATGTTAACACTGATGTTAGGAATAGTGTTTGAATTACCTATTTTATGCGTTATTTTAGGCAAAATGGGCATTCTCACAGCTGAGTTTATGAAAGAGTACCGTCGACATGCAATAGTGATCATTCTCGTCGTCGCAGCTATTATAACACCTACTACCGATGTAATGACATTAATGCTTGTCAGTCTACCGATTTATCTGCTTTATGAGGTTAGTATATTGGCAGTGAAGGGGATGGAGTGACACAAAAAAAGGCAATTCTTTCGAATCGCCTTTATACTGTAAATTATCTTTGTACCCTAAGGTTTTTCATATTTTAGGATAAGTACATCTCTGTGCCAACAAACTTTTTGTTGTTATCAATCAACAAATCCTTAATCTCTTCAAATGACATTCTTCCATTTGCCACAACCTCATTATCAATAACGATTGCAGGAAGAGTCATGAAATTATATTTAAAAATTTCAATGATATCTTCTACTTTTGTAATCTTAGCGTCTAATGCTAAATCAGCGATTGCCTTATTAACGAAACGCTCCAACGAATTACTTACAGCACACTCAGTACCTAATACCTTAATTTCCATAAAAATCAAATCCTTTAATAAAAAACTCTAATAATGTAAACCCTTAAATGCCTTTCATAAATGTATTCAACCCGAAATACATTTATAAATAAACACACAAAAAAAAACAATGTCGGATATATTCGGTTTTAGAATGTTTGAAAATTAAA
>JAZUGF010000035.1:0-10898 GCA_045641065.1 Paludibacteraceae bacterium
AAGATCTGCTTTGAGCAATTTCCAATAATCTGTTTGATTTGCCTTATAATCAAGATAAACTGCACGTTGTTCTTCTGTGACATCATTTTCGTAGGTTTCGACGGTGACATCACAAGTACAAATTTCTTGATTGATACGACAAACATCCACTTTCCTCCAAGTCGAGAATTCCCTAAACATTGCTCCAAACACCTTGTCGTAAATCTTATTGGCTGAAGAATAACTTCTCAAGTCATTAGGATACATCAAACATGGGGTTTCGCATGAAAGGAGTAAGGCAAGGTAACTGTCATTCCAACTTGTGTAGCATATCCAACCGTAGTTGCTGTTTTTTAATAAAATAAATTTTGTTTTTTACTCTGCCACCGACATCCGCCAACGGTAGATTTTTCACTTTGTGAATAAATCAACTATTGGCTAATTTAGATCAACCGTTCCACGGTTGGCCCATAAATAATGGTGTCGGTTTAAATGAATTTCATGTTTGTTCAAAATGATTTTGTTTGCAAATATAATGAAGGTTTTCAAACTATACTCTTAAAAAAAATTAGGGCACTGTTGTTCCAGTGCCCTTATGATAATTAATTATCTGTTTGGCTTATTTCTCGTTTTCGATTCGGTTCACAGACTTCATTCCGTGGACTTTCAACAGATTCAAACATAGATTGTTAAGGTCTTCGACGTCGTGGATGTAAAGTGTGATACATCCGTCGAAAATGCCGTCCTTGGTATCGATGTTGATCTTTGTCATATTGATTTCGTTCTCCTCACTGATGACGTTAAGTATCTTGCTCAACACTCCCTGTGAATCGATTCCGTTGATTCGGATTGTGGCTGGGAACGAAAGAACTTTGTGTGTCTCCCAAACGGCGGAAACGATATTTTCTCCGTGGTTGCTCTTTAGTTTCATTGCCACCGGACACTGACACTTATGCACCACGAATTTGTTTTCCCCTTCCATGAATCCAAGAATGTCATCTCCTGGAATTGGCTGACAACACTCTGCAATACGGTAGTTCTTAGTGCTTTCTGTAAGAGTAAGTACCTTTGATTTTGAAGTTGTTGCTTCCTCCTTAGAATCTTTCTTATTGTTGCTTCCAAACTGAAGTTTCCAGAATTTCATCCATTTGCTCTCTGCCTTAGCCTTGAAGAATAGTTTTGGAATTTCAGTTATGGCAATCTGCGCTTTACCGATGGCGTAGAAGAATTCTTCTTTCTTATTTTTACCGTAATGCTCAAGCATTTGGTTAAGAAGGTCGCGAGTTAGTGATTGACCGTGGCTTTCAAGCAACTCCTTCAAGTCGTTCTCTCCCTTAGTCATTATATTACGGTATTCCTTCTTAAATAGACTCTTGATCTTTGTTCTGGCTCTTGCTGTCTTGACGTAATCAATCCAGTCCTCGGATGGACTCTGCTTCTTACTTGTAAGAATCTCCACCTGATCACCAGAGTTAAGCACGTAGCTCAACGGTTCAAGTTTATGGTTTACCTTGGCTCCAATACAAGTTGTACCGACGTCGGTATGCAATGAGAACGCGAAGTCGAGTACGGTTGAGCCTTGAGGCATAGTCTTGATATCTCCATTAGGAGTGAAGACGAAGATTTCCGACGCAAAAAGATTAAGCTTGAATGTGTCGAGGAAGTCGATAGCGTTTGGCTCTGGATTTTCAAGAAGTTCCTTGATTGTCTGAAGCCATTTCTCCAACTCGGAATCGTCTTTCTCACCAGTTTTGTATTTCCAGTGTGCGGCAAATCCCTTTTCTGCGATATCATCCATACGACGTGAACGGATCTGCACCTCCACCCATTGGCCGAGAGGTCCCATCACAGTGACGTGTAGAGCCTCGTAACCATTGGCACGCGGAGTGCTCACCCAGTCGCGGATACGGTCAGGGTGTGGCTTATACTGGTCAGTCACAGCAGAATAGATTTCCCAACAAAGTTTCTTCTCAGACTGGTTTTCATCGGCGTCGAAGATGATACGAAGGGCCAAAAGGTCGTAAACCTCCTCAAACGGGATATTCTTTTTCTGCATCTTTCTCCAGATAGAGTAGACACTCTTCACTCTGGCGTGGATTTCGTATTTAAGACCAAGTGCGTCAAGGGATTTAGATATAGGAGCTGCGAATTTCTCAAACAGTTTGTCGCGTTGCTCTTTAGTGTTGGCTATCTTGGCAGATAGCTCTTCATATTTGTCAGGATGTTCATACTTAAAGCTTAGGTCTTCAAGTTCCGTCTTAATGGCATATAAACCAAGACGGTTGGCAAGAGGAGCATAGATATATTGAGTTTCGCCGGCGATTTTCAATTGTTTAGCCTGAGGCATCGACGCGAGGGTACGCATATTGTGCAGACGGTCGGCCATCTTAATCAATACCACTCGGATATCCTCACTCATGGTTAGCAGAAGCTTACGGAAGTTTTCAGCCTGTTTGCTAGCCTGTTCACCGAAGACACCACCTGAGATTTTAGTCAAACCGTCGACAATCTGAGCGATTTTCTTTCCGAAACGTTCCTCGATATCCTCAACGGTATATTCAGTATCTTCAACAACATCGTGAAGAAGAGCGGCACAAATAGAAGTTGAGCCAAGACCAATCTCTTCAGCGACGATTCTTGCCACAGTGATAGGGTGGAGAATATAAGGCTCTCCACTTCTACGTCGCACACCCTGATGTGCATCCATAGCAAAACGGAATGCCTTGTCGATCAGATCTAGTTTCTGACGGTGGGCACTCTTTTTATATATATCCAACATCTCCTGATATTGGCTCTCTATATATGCGTTTTCGTCTTCGATACTCTGTAAACTCTGTGGGTTTTCCATATCATAGTCCTTTTATATAGCAAATATAAATTATATGGATTGAATTAAAAAATTATAAGTGCAAAATATGAAGGTTTATTATTGGCAGGCAAAGGATGCTTTTTTCCTAAATACCCATTTTTGTGTATTGCCCTATACCTGACTGGTGAGGTAATTTTGCAGTCGAAAAATGAATCAACTATGGTCAGAAAATTTACATTGTCTCTAATGTCAGCTTCTATTTTTGCATTGGCTAATGCACAAGAGGTAGATGGTGTTTCGGGGGCTACAAGACATGTTCCAGATTCGGTGCAGTCTAATAAATTACTTTCTGCTTTATCGCGTCTTTCGTTGGGTGGATATGGTGAGGCTGTGATGTCGAGAAATTTCTATAGTCAGAGTTTCAATCGTTATAATGCCCCAGAACGTTATGCTGACGATGATAGTCATGGACGTTTCGATTTGCCACACGTGACATTCAGTGTTGGTTATGATTTCGGCAGAGGTTGGTCGTTTGGCTCAGAGATTGAATTTGAACACGGTGGGCCAGAGACTGCTGTTGAGATTGAGGCTGAAGAATCAGGTGAATATGAGGCTGAGACAGAAAAGGGTGGTGAGGTTGCACTCGAACAATTCTGGATCAATAAGGCTTTTGCCGACGGTAAGTTTAATATCAAAGCAGGTGAGATTATTGTTCCTGTTGGCTATTCCAACGCTCATCATGAACCGTTGAATTTTTTTACTTGTTACCGTCCGGAAGGTGAGTCAACTATTCTGCCAAACACATGGCATCAGGTTGGTATTTCACTTTGGGGTCGTACCCAAAAATGGGGATATGAGGCTCAATTCTTGTCAGGATTGAATTCCGAAAGTTTTACTGCTGAAAATTTCGTTCATCAAGGAGCAACGAGTCCATACGAATTCAAGGTGGCTAATTGTTATGCTGCGGCTGGACGAGTGGATAACTACTCTGTAGATGGGTTGAGACTTGCGTTGAGTGGATATATTGGAAATACCTTCCGTAACTCAATTAAAACTCCCGGTTTTTCCTACGATGATGTAGACGGAACGTTGCGAATCATTGCCGCTGATTTTGAATTGAAGCGTCGCAACTGGATTGTGAGAGGAAATATTGATTATGCTCATCTCGACGACGCGGAAAAAATCTCAGAATATAATAAGGCAAACTCTACTCACCACAAGTATCAGGATGGTAATCCATTCCACAATACGAATATTGGAGAGAAAGCAATGTCGTATAGCTTTGAGGCTGGATATGATCTCTTTTCTCACAGTGAGAAAATCAATCATAAACAGAAATTTTACTTGTTCGGTCGTTTTGAACATTACAATACTATGGCTGCTGGCACGTATAAAAGCCAATACAAATATTGTGCACCATATCGATGGACTGTCGGTGTTAACTATCATCCAATCAAACAGATTGTGGTTAAAGCTGAGTATGCCTACCGGTATTTCGTGAAGCCAAACAATAATGGACTAAATTCAGATAGTCCGTTGTATATCCAGCCTTACAATAATGAACCAAGCTTAAATCTTAGTGTTGCTTACCAAGCATGGTTTTTGAAGAATTAAATGATTAATAGTTAATAATTTCAAAAATGAATTACGAATTTAAAATCAAGCAATTTGCTTTGGGTTTGATGATGTGTGGAGCTTTGGCTTCATGCGATGATGACGAAGAGGTTAACAATTCCGTTGTGGCAGGAACACAGGAGTCGCTTAACGCGGCTTGTGCTCAGTGGAAGATTGCACGTGCGGATTGGGAGAATACAGAGGCGTTTCTATTTGGTGCTGCCGACGAGTATTCTATCGATCCCCACACTGATACTTGGCCTGTGGATCAGGCTGCTCTTGCTAATGTGTTGCGAGACAACAGCATAATGTCTGATATCGACAACAAGGTTAAGCAGCTAAACTCTGGTTTGCTTGGCTATCATGGTATTGAGTATGTGCTTTTCCGTGAAGGTCAGCCGAGAGAGATTGGTCAGTTGACAGAACTTGAATATAAGTATGTGTGTGCTGTGGCTAAGGATCTTTACCAGGCAACTTGTGTTTTGCAGACTACTTGGGAAGGCTCAAAGAGTGGAACTCGCTACAATGAGACAATCAATTACCTAAAGTCTCATAATTCTCTTGATGACGACGGTAATGTGACAAACGATGGCTTGAGCTACAAGAATTTCGGTTCTGAGTTTAAGAATACTCCGTCGGAAGATTATGAGAGTGCTTTGGATGCAACAATTCAGATTATTGAGGGTGCAAGAGACATTATCAGTGAGGTGAGTGGATCAAAGATTGGTTTGCCATGGTCTGGTCAGGACGACTCTTATATTGAATCTCCATACGCTTACAATTCCGTCGTCGACTTCTATGATAACATCATCAGTTGCAAGAATGCACTTTATGGTTCCGTTGCTGCAACACAACCTAACGAAAGCTCTCTTATCTATTTCTGCCTAAATGCAGGAAATGCGACATTGAAATCTCAGGCTGAGAATGTTCAGTCTAAGTTGGAAAACGCGTTGACAAAGATCAAAAGCATGAAGACTCCGTTTGCTCTCAACTATACAGATGCATCCGCAAAAACTGCTATGGATGCTCTTGATGAGTTGGATGAGGCACTTGACGCAATGGAAGAGACATTGAAGACATACGCTGGAAACGCAACTGTTGAGAATCAGTGTAAGGTTATCAATGCCAACTATGTGGATAATGTGGTTGTCAAGACATATACATCTCTTTGCAACAATGCTGAGAAATTGTACAATGCAATCAAGTTGATTAATAAATGATGAAGTGTAGTTATTTGAATTATTTTATGATGGTGGTCGCTGCTACAGCGGCCTCATCTTGTAAGGACGAGGTCGAAGATGAACCGTTGTCTTGGGAGATTGGTGAAGGTGAAGAATTCAACTATCCCGAAGATTATTATGCCGGAGGTAAATTAGGTACGACCTCGAACAACTCGTCGACAGCCTATAAGCAGCCGACTCTTGCTGTTAAGAATGCAAGTATGATTACTGCTTTCAACGAGGGTGAGTATCTTTTTGAGAAGGATTTCAATACTAATGGCGATGGTGCGTTTCACGGACTTGGGCCAGTGTATGTTCGTCCTGGTTGTTTGTATTGTCATCCTGGTTATGGACACGGAGCACGTCAGAATTCATACTCTGCCAATCAGCAACGTAATGGTTATCTGCTTGTTATTTATGATAAGCAGACTGATTCCTATATACAGTCGGTGGCTGGTATGCCACAAACTGGTGCGGTGAAACCGTTTAAGGCTCCGATTGACGATAGCCAAATCCAGATTGTATGGAATCCGTATATTGATGAGTGGGGAAATAAGTTCGACGACGGAGAATCCTATAATCTTACTTATCCAGACGTTATTATCCCTGCGTCTGCTTATTATGCTCCGATTATTGTAAAGCGTAATGGAGAAGACGTGGAGATTTCTGCAGCTGAGTATGATGCTAATATTGGAATTCGCCTTGAGTCGACAATCGGTATCTATGGCACAGGTCTTCTTGATGCTATCAGAGATGAGGATATCACTAAACAGTGGCAGGCAGAGTCTCCATACGTCACTCTAAACCCTGCAATGTGGGATCAAGGTGCAAATACTTGGAAGAGTTATTATAGCAATTCGAAACAGGGCGACGGTACTAAATACGTCCGTCGATTCACTTACGCTATGAGCCGTGGTCCACTGTTGGATGCTGCAGGTGCGAATGCAATTTGGAATATCACCAATGTGACTCGTCCAGACCGTCGTTACCATTATCTTGACCTTGCTGGTAAGTATTACGCTGAGAAATCTTCACAAGATCCGGATGTTCAGGCTGGTTTTGCTGACTATATAGCAATGGTTGATCCCGATAAAAAACATCCTGAGTGGCATACAGACGATGTGGCAAGCAATATCAAAACTTATTTGACAAGTCAGAGTCTTGATGCTGAGATGACAAACTCTCAATACAAGAATTTTATGATTTGGCATCGTGGACTTGCTGTCCCAGCTGCACGAAACACCACTACTGAGGATTTCAAGGCAGGAAAGCAACTCTTTACCGAATTAGGCTGTGCACAGTGTCATCGTCCATCGTGGACAACAGGTGATGATGCAATTCAAGATCCAAACAAGTTGTTCGACGACGCTGATATGCCTCACTATCCAAACCAGAAGATTTGGCCTTACACAGATATGGTACAGCACCGTCTTTTCATGAAAAACGATATCCGTACAGGTTGGTGCCGCACAACTCCTCTTTGGGGACGTGGATTGGCAAGCAAATGTGGATCTGGTGTAGAAAGAATGCACGACTGCCGTGCGAACAATGTCGTTGAGGCTATCATGTGGCATGGCTGCACAAGTGAAGGCGGAACGAGTGATGCTTACGAGACTGTTGTGAAATTCAGAAAGTTGAATAAGACACAACGTGATCAGCTTGTATATTTCATTGAGTCTATATGATATTCTCTTGTCATAATAATAAAGTATTAGTTTATATCCTATGCACACTTCTCATAGTGTGTATGGGATTTGCTACGTTTGTCGAGAAAATCCACGGTAGTGATTTTGTCGGAAAGAACATATATGGCTCATGGTGGTTTATCAGTTTATGGGCTGTTCTTGCAATTGTATGTTTACTTTTCTTAATTCAGAAGAAAGTATATAAACGTGTCGCTGTTTTGCTTTTGCACGTTTCCTTTATGGTGATTCTGATCGGTGCGTTTGTCACTCACCTTACATCTGAAAGTGGTACCGTTCATTTAAGAAAAGATGTTAATGTGTCTACTTTTACAACAGATGATGGCGTTGAGAGAGAATTCCCATTTTCAATGCGGCTCGCCGATTTCAAGATATTGTATTATCCTGGCACAGATGCCGTAATGGATTATCGTTGTGAAATCGACGTCGAAATAGAAAATAAATTTAAAAAAGTATCAGTGTCTATGAATAAGATAGGTAAAGTTTCTGGATATCGTTTCTATCAGTCGTCATACGATTTCGACGGAGAAGGCTCGCATTTGCTTGTGGCCTACGATCCATATGGAATAGCAATTACATATTTTGGTTATTTGTCATTGTTCGTCAGTTTATTGTGGGTGATGTTCTCAAAACATACAAGAATCAGAGAGCTGTATCGTAAGGCGACGGTGCCGATGATGGTTCTGATGGCTTTATTTGCACAAAATGTGAATGCATCCGTAGAGACGCGAGATCTCGCGTCTTCTGAATATCATATGTCTTCAGAAGGTTTCGTGTCTTCTTATGGATTAGTCAACAAAGAAATTGCCGATGAATTCGGCAAAATTGCGGTTTTGTACAATGGTCGTATCTGTCCTCTCAATACCGCGGCGTCGGAATTTGTAACCAAACTGTCAGGCAAAAATTCATGGAATGGATACTCTGCAAATGAGATATTTGTAGGATGGATGATTTACTATACTCAGTGGGAAAAGCAAAAACTCATTAAAGTAAAGAGTGGGGAAGTGCAGAAACTCATAGGGATTGATGATAAATGGGCTTCGGTCTTAGATTTCTATACTCCAAATCATAAATATAAACTGTCAGGTAAGGCAAATGATACAAGTTTGCCTGCGTCTTTACGAAAATCAATTCGAGAGACAGATGAAAAATTGCAGGTTGTGTCTATGTTTTACAATAGTGAGATGCTTCATATTTTCCCGTTAACAGTCGACGGAAGAATGGAATGGTATACTCCAGGAAGTACTAAACTGCCGATTCATACCCCAGAATCCGAATTCAAGTTTATTAAACATGTGATGGACCAGTTAACACAATGTATTTTAGTCGACGATGAGGCTAAGGCAAAACAGATAATTGCAAAGATAAAACTTTATCAGAAAGATAAAGCAGGGGCGTTTATACCATCCACAACCAAATTGAGTATGGAAGTTTTTTATTATCAGATACAGAATGCCAATTGGATAGTACACGTTTTCTTAACTCTGAGTATAATTTTCTGTCTCTTGTCGCTCACACGAAAACAAAATAGGGTGATAAGTGTAGTTCATAGTTTAATAATTGTATTAGGCATGCTATGGCTTACATTATTACTTGGACTTAGATGGTTGGTTAGTGGACATTTGCCTATGAGTAATGGTCCGGAAACTATGCTCTTCATGGCTTGGATTACACTTGTGTCCACAATAATTATGATGAAGAAAATACCAGTTGTCAAATCTTTTGGAACTGTGGTGTCTGCTTTCTGTATGCTCGTCTCTACAATTGCATACGGTTCACCACAGATCACTAATCTAATGCCAGTTTTGCAGTCTCCACTTCTTTCGATACATGTGGCTACCGTGATGATTGCTTATTCGCTATTTGCGATGGTTACACTAATTGCCGTATATGGACTGGTTCTTCATAAAAAGAAAAATGTAGTTGAATTAGAAAGAATGACCGCTTTGTCGACTCTAATACTTTATCCTGCAGTCGCATTACTTTCCGTAGGAATCTTTATTGGAGCAATCTGGGCAAATATATCGTGGGGAACATATTGGTCGTGGGATCCTAAAGAGACATGGGCATTGATTACTCTAATGATTTATGCAGTGCCTCTTCATAAAAGTTTTATGCCGTCATCACAAATTGGACATCATCTATATATCTTAATCTCATTTCTGGCAGTTTTGATGACCTATTTTGGAGTGAATTATTTTCTTCCTGGTATGCATTCTTACGCTTGATTTTTAGAATATGAGGTCATTTTCTTATACAAACGACTTTTAGATGTGTGTTTTTTATTAAATTTGCAGCCGCAATGAAAGTTTTTTGATTTGATGTCTACGGAAACTCTATATCCACTTCTGTTAAACGATAATCTCCATGCTACTGTATGGGGTGGTACTCGCATCAAACCGATGAAGGGCTTGCCTTCTGATTCGGAAAAAATTGGTGAGAGTTGGGAGTGTAGTGCGGTGCCTGGCAGCGAGTCTGTGGTTGAGAATGGTATCTTCGCGGGTCGCACTTTGAATTCACTTGTCGAAGAGTATGGTGAAAAATTGCTTGGCAAGAAAGTTTTCAAGATGTATGGAGCAAAATTTCCATTGCTTATAAAGTTCATCGACGCTGAGAACGATTTGTCGATTCAGGTACATCCTGACAACAAAATGGCAAAAGAGTATCATGATTCGTTTGGAAAGACAGAAATGTGGTATGTTATGGATGCCAAACCAGGAGCCAAACTTTATTCTGGATTCAAATCTCAGATTTCTGAGTATGAATATAAAAAACGTGTGGAAGACGGTACTATATGTGATGTTTTACAAGAGCATCCTGTAAAAACCGGAGATGCATTTTTTATTCCTGCAGGACGTATTCATGCTATCTGTGGTGGAATCATGGTGGCAGAGATCCAGCAAAGTTCAGATCTGACATATCGTATTTTTGATTATAATCGTCCTGGTTTGGATGGAAAACCACGACAGTTACATACAGAACTCGCTGCTAAAGCTATCGATTTCCGTGTCTACGACAATTATCGTAGCCAATATGACAGAAAGATAAATAAACCTGTATGCATTGCTGAATGTGAGTATTTCACAGTCAAGTTGCTAGAAGTAAACAGAGCCTTTCATAGAAAGCTATACAAATATGATTCATTCATCTCATACATGTGTCTTGAAGGTACTTGTACTATCACAATCCGATCATGGGAAAAGTTTGAGAAAAAGAATGAGCCATGTGTCCGAAAAATCACTTTGACAAAAGGTAACAGTTGCTTGATTCCTGCCGGTATAGCAGATTTTGATGTCACACCACACAATCCAGATGGTCTGACTAAACTACTAGAAACATACATAAACAATCGTGATTTTAACGATTGATATGTATATATATTGAATTTTAAGTTCTGAGGTGATAGTAGCTCAGTTAACATTAATGGACGAAAATACCCGTTAAATTTCAGCATTTTAGGGAAAATGTTAAGTGAAATGTTAATTAATATTAAAAACTGCTGACTATTTTAAATTCTAAAAAAAATACAGAATCATAGAAAAACAAAAGTTGTATATTTGCATTAGAAAAGAA
>JAZUGF010000036.1:0-44849 GCA_045641065.1 Paludibacteraceae bacterium
ATTTTATGAAATTTTCAACTCGTGAGAATCGAATATTTAAGTCAATTTTTGATTTTTTCGATTTTCAAATATCCATTCAAGTCTCAAAGAGTTAAAAAGAGAGTATATCGCAACTTTCTTAGTTTTGATACACCCTCTTAAGAAAAACAAGACGGGAGTGTTTCCCGCGTATATAATTACTTTATCATAATCTTCGTACTTCTATTACCATCAATTGTAAGAATATATGCACCTGCAGGCAAATTGAATGGGAATCTGTATTGAGTAGATGCAGACGTCATCTCATTACCATTAAATGTGTAGATGCAGACAGTATGAACAAGATCGTCAGCAAACACAATCTTATCCGGATAAATTCTAAATTTTGAAGATAGATTTTGCAATACAGACGAATCATTATAGATTGCTGTGAAATGTTCGTCATGGTCTTGCATCACATAAACGTAGACATGGTTTTTAGACACCACCCTTCCATCTTCATTTATCCAAAAACAGTTTCTTGTTGAGTCTACTCCGTAACTCTTCAAAGTAACATTGATTCCTTCTGGGAAAGTAGCAGAACGAGAAATAGAACTCATCATGCTATCGCAGTCACAGTCAAACGTCACATTATATCTTGGTTTCACTGCATCAGCAAGGACTTTCAATCTTTCATCATTGGATTTCTCTATCTCTTCTACTATATATCTAGAATAGTCAATAGCTCCAGTTTCCTGTAGATGAACATGATCTTCTTTTCCCTCAGGGAAATTCTTATACTCTCCAGGACGGTAATTATTGTGGCGATAGTATGTATTGTACTCCTGACCGACTTCATTAGATAGGTTGTATCCGAAATTATAAAGGTCAAAGAATGGTGTATCATACTTTTCTGACGCCTGACGCATTGCATCTGGGTGTGCTCCATAAGATGCTTTTAGAAAACCTTGTGAGCTCCACGAATCCTGATTAACAGTTGACAACAACACAGGAGTTGCTCCCTTTTCTCTTGCTGCATTGCAGAATATTCCAAGGTATTCAATAAATTCATCTGTCGTTGTACACCATGTGGCATACTTGTTAGAGTCGTTTGCTCCAAAACTTATGAAAAGGTAATCTCCGCTGTTAATGTCTGGAATCACCTTTGACCAATGCTCATTATAATAACTTTTTGTAGTTGTTCCGCCTACACCTCTGTTATCAACCACTACTTTATCTTTGTGAAAAAAATGCTGAAACACAGCACCCCAACCCGTACATGGATACTTGTTTGAACTCCAAGTCTCAGTTGTACTATCTCCTATAATGAAGACGCGTGGTTGCGCATTGACAATAGCTGATGCAAATAAACAGACTGTTAAAAATAGACGTTTTATCATGATCCTTTTATTTTATGATTTGCGAAGGTAATAAATATCAAAGGAAATCACATCATATTCCTCGCATTTTCATTCGTGTACATTCTTCCCAAAACGAATGTCATTTGTAACATCCGCCTTAACATTATATAAGAACCTTTTCACATTAAATTTGTTAATCCAATTTTCATTTGCTATAGTTTGATATACTAAAACTGAATTCATAGGTTTGCAATATCATATATTACAAAACTACTATGAAACACACTTACACAAATGAAATCTTAGCTAAAGCAGCTGTAGTTTCTGCTTTGCTTTTGCCTTCGGGATTGTCAACAATATCGTTTGGCCAATCCTGGACAGAATGGGATGGCAACCCAAAAACTTTCACGGTCAACACATTAAAGCCACATGCGACGTTGATGCCCTACTCTACTTTGGAAGAAGGTATCAAAGCCAACAGAAAAGCTTCGCAATGGTACCAGACTTTGTCGGGTACGTGGAAATTCTACCACGTTGACAAGCCATCTGAACGTGATGACAATTTCTTCAAAGTTGGTTACGATTTGACAGGTTGGGACGAAATTGAGGTTCCAAGTTCATGGCAGCTTCTTGGATACGACCACCCTATCTACTCCAATGTGATCTATCCTTGGAATGGTGCAGATTGGATGATTTCAGCTCCTGCTGCACCAAAGAATTTCAACCCTGTCGGTCACTACAAGCGCAAGTTCTCAGTTCCAGCCAAATGGGATGGCAAACGTATCCGTCTTCACTTCGAAGGTGTGGAATCGGCTTACTACGTTTGGGTGAATGGCAAATATGTGGGATACAGCGAAAACTCGTTCACTGACCACGAATTTGATGTAACAGACAAATTAAATATGACTGGCGACAATGAGATCGCCGTACAGGTGTTCCGTTGGTGCGACGGTTCTTGGCTTGAAGACCAGGATTTCATCCGTCTTGCCGGTATCATGCGCGACGTCTACATCTATGCTTCTCCAAAGACTCACATTCAGGATTTCCAGATCAACGCTACTCTTGCATCTAACTATAAAGATGGAGTGCTTAACACATCTGTCTGGGTCCAGAATTTTGATAAAGCAACAGAATCTTCACTTACTGTCGAGCTTGGTCTATACGACAAATCCGGCAAAGAGGTGTTTGCTCCACAAAGCAAAGCCATCTCTTCGGTTGAAGCAGGCAAAGAGGTCTCTGTGAAATTCGAGATTCCAGTGACAGCTCCAAAACTTTGGTCTGCTGAACACCCTGATCTATACTCCGCAGTAATCTCATTGAAAGATGCAAGTGGAAAAACAGTTGAGGTGGAAAGTGCAAAAGTAGGATTCCGTAAGGTAGAATTGAAAAAGGATGCAAGTGGTATTACTCGTTTCTATGTCAACAACTCCCCTATCATCTTGCGTGGAGTTAACCGTCATGAGATTGATCCAGACAGAGGTAGAGCAATGACTACAGAACGTATCTATGAAGATGTGGTATTGATGAAGAAATTCAACATCAACGCATTGCGTACTTCTCACTATCCTAACGATGTCCGCATCTACGATATCTGCGATAGTTTGGGTATCTACGTGTTGGATGAATGTAACGTGGAGTCGCACGGAGCCAATGACAAACTTCCAAAGAGTGATGACAACTGGCGTCCTGCTTGTTTGGAACGTATGTCTTCTATGATCCAACGAGATAAAAACCACCCATGTGTTATCATCTGGTCTTTAGGTAATGAGGCTGGTTATGGCGACGTGTTTGCATCTATGCGTGAGTATGCTCACCAGGCCGACAACACTCGTCCAGTTCACTACGAGGGTGACAACAACAATGCTGATGTACAGAGCTGTATGTATTGTGATCCATGGGGGACTCAGACATACAATAATAATAACAAACCATTCATGCTATGTGAGTATGAACATGCAATGGGTAACAGTGTAGGTGAGATTGACAAGTTTGTGGATGCTTTTTACGCAAATCCTCGCGTCTTCGGTGGATTCATATGGGATTTCATTGATCAAGGTTTGAGACGCGGAGATACAGAGTATTTCAACTATGGTGGACTTTGGGGAGACAAGCCAAACGATGACAACTTCTGTGCAAACGGACTTGTCTTCCCTGACCGCTCTTTACAGCCTGAGATTTGGGAGGTAAAACATGCCTACCAGAATATTTTGGTTAAAGCTAAAGATGCTGCAGCCGGCAAGTTCACTATCGAAAACCGTTTTGATTTCACTAATATAAATGAGGTTGCTGAAGGATTCTGGAGTTTGAAAGAAGACGGAATTGAAATCGCCAGCGGAGCAATCGACGCATCGTTGACAAATGTCAATCCACTTTCAACTAAGGAGATCACTTTGGATTATAAGAAGCCAAGCAGTGTCAAACCGGGATCTTCTTATCAGATTGACTTCGATTTCCGTTTGAAGAATACAACATCATGGGCTAAAGCAGGACATAGCATCGCAAAGGATCAGTTCCGCGTCAACTTGGGTGAAGGATACTCTCCAAAGATCAATATCGCATCTTTACCTAAGCAGACTACAAATGAGTCTAATGGTGTACTAAAAGTAACGGGTGAGGATTTCTCTGTTGAGGTCAACACTAAGACTGGTATGATTACTAACTACACAAGCAACGGTGTTCAGCTTATCAAAGATGGTCCTGTGCCAAACTTCTGGCGTGCTACTACAGACAATGACAAAGGAAACAAAATGGGAGACCGTTGTAGCGAGTGGAGATACGCAGGTAGCAAACGAAGTGTAAACTCATCAAAAGTGACTAAGGTTTCAGATCAAGAGACTCGCGTCGACTTCAATATTTCATTGCCAGAAGCAGGATCATCTTCAATGTCTATGAGCTACACTATCTATGGTAGCGGCGATATCATCGTAGAGTACACATTGAGTCCTGACGGAAGTAAAGATGAGATTCCTAACATCGGTACACTATTCACTATCCCTGGCGGATTTGAGAGATTGACTTATTTAGGCCGTGGACCTCACGAGAACTATGTCGGTAGAAGTGCGAGTGCATTCGAAGGACTTTACAACACTATGGTAGATTCCACTACTATTAAATATATGGAGATTAGTGAGACAGGTCAGCGTACAAATGTTCGTTGGGCAGCACTTACTAATTCAGTAGGCGTTGGTTTGATGGTTGTCGGTTCGCCATACATGGAGATGAATGCTCAGCATCACACTCCAGAAGATTTGGAGAAGACAGTCTACCCATGGGATTTGAAGAATAACAAGGATATCACTCTTCGTGTCGACTTGCAGCAGCAGGGTCTTGGAGGTGTCAACTCTTGGGGAGCAAAGCCACAGAGCGAACAGATGATGATGCCAAAGAAGGAGTATAGCCACAAGTTCAGAATCTGTCCATTGAAAGGTAAGGTTGATAATTTGAGTGAGATTGCCAAACTTGGATTCAAGAACTTGACTACAAGCGACAAGGTAATCGACTATCCAGAAATCAAATTCGAGGAGCCAGTGCAGAAGCCATACGAAGATGCAATCGCTATTCCAGGCACATTGGAGGCAGAAAACTATGATGAAGGTGGAGCTGGACTTGCATTCCAGGATGACGACGCAGCAAATCAAGGAGGTGTTTATCGTAATGACGACGTAGATATCACCGAAGTCGACGGTGGTGGATATGCAGTTGGTTGGACAATGAAGGGAGAATGGCTTGAATACACCGTTGATGTTGAATTCACAGACACTTACGAATTGGACATCAAGGTAGCCTCCGGATTGGAAGGTTCAGGATTCTCACTTTACATTGATGGCAAAGCAATCACAGACAAAATTGAAGTACCACAGGGTAAAGATTGGGAAACTTACCAGATAATCTCCGCGTCGACAAGCGAGATCGCAAAAGGAAAGCATATTTTGAAAATGTTGATTGAAGGCTCATACGTCAATATCGACTGGATTGCATTCAAGTCGAAAACATATACAGATGTCATATCAATTGTTAGCGACGACATAATTCCAAGCGGCGACTACCAGTTGTATGATATTGCAGGACGTCTAATTAAGATAATCAATATCACAAACGGATGCTTGCCAACTGAGATTGATGGTGTTGAGAGAGGTGTTTATTTGTTGAAATCAATGGATTCAGCAAAGACATATAAGATCAATGCTAAATAAAAAATGCTGAATGCTAAATAAAAAATGCCACGGGATTTCTCTCGTGGCATTTTTATTATATATGAGGAAATAATTTAGCATTCCTCATTTAGCATTTCTAATTGATTAGAACTTCCAACCAACGCGAACTGCAGGATTAACGTTAGCGCTAATTACAGTTGTGTGACCCTTAGCATCGCTTTCCTTTGAATCGTATTCGTTACCCTGTTCGTCTGTTCCGAATGTGTGAGCCTTAGGAGAAACTACAAATCCAAAACCTACCTCAGCACCTACGTAAAGATCCTGTGCAACATAGAAGTTGAAACCAGTGATTGCATTAGCACCGAAACGTGGGCTTCTTGACTTTGCCTCCTGCTCTACATTTGCATCAGCATAATTACATGTTGAATTGATGCCGAATAGAAGCTCTGCTCCTACGTATGGCTCAAGACGATCTGTACCTGTGAAAGAGTATACGATACCTGGCTTAATATCAAAAGCAGTCTCTGTCTTGTGTCCGTTAAACTCTACACTGTTAACAATGTCGCTCTCTACAGACTTGTTTACTGTAAGACCAAAACCTAGACGAAGCATCAACTCATCTGACAAAGTGTAGTTAACGTTAAGATTTCCACCGCTCAAGCTGAAACCATTACCCAATGAAAGACCTGCCTCAGCACCAAATCTCTCTGATCCTGGCTTGAATTTCTTAGATGTTGATACTGGAGTCTCAGTTGTCTGAGCCTGTGCCTCAACTACCTCCTGAGCAGAGATAGAAGCAGCTGCGAAAAGAGCTGCTGAAGCCAAAATAAGTTTTTTCATGTTTTTGTTTTTTTCTAAAACGTTATTAAAACTGACGCAAAACTAATAAAATCAAATTAGTTTTCAACGTTTTTACACGGATAATAATACGTTTGGTGCAAAAATAGTGCGTTATTTGTACTAATTTCTATCAAATCACCTCCAATATCTGCTGAGCATGTTCTTTAGTCTTGATTTGCTTCGGAGTAAAGATATGAGTGATGACACCTTCCTCATTCACAAGAAATGTTGTACGAAGAGTGCCGACGCAAGTTTTGCCCATAAATTTTTTTTCTCCCCATGCACCAAGTTCCTGAAGTAAAGTTGTATCAGTATCAGCGATAAGATCAAAGTTCAACTCCTGTTTCTCAATGAATTTCTGGTGCGACGCTGCAGAATCTTTACTTATTCCAATAATCTCGTAGCCCTTAGCCGCCAACTCAGATTTGTGGTCACGTAGAGAGCAAGCCTCAGCAGTGCAACCACTTGTGTTGTCTTTAGGATATGCGTAAAGCACCAACTTCTTTCCACGGAAATCTTCCGCTTTGATTTCATTGCCGTTCTGGTCTTTGCCAAGAATAGCAGGTATCTTATCTCCTATATTCATATTATTTATCGTTTTCGTCTTCCATCGTTTCAATCAAGAAAGAGACTGGGCGAAACCCATCATTACAAGATATCATTGCCGACTTGGGATTCTTCATCCATCCATCGTAGAAATTCTCACCACCATGGGCAAGAGTCATCACGAAAGGAGAAATGCTTTCCCAAGCGCTGATGCAAAACCCATTAGGACGCTCCCACCCGTTAGCGATGAACACATCACCTTCGTTCAAGTCGCAAGCATGCTCGATAGGATTTTCATATTTTTCCATCAAATCCGTATAACAAGCTTTACGGACAACTGTAATTTTGATTCTCTTCATAATCTACACAAAACATAGGCAGCCACAAGGGATTGCCCCAACCTCAAAAACAAAAAGGGCAACTAAGCATAAAGCTTCGTTGCCCATATTTGAACAAACATTTAAATGTCTATTATCTCTCTCTTCCCTGGTAAGAACCATCACGAGTATCGATCTCGATGATAGCACCTTCCTCGATGAACAAAGGAACACGTACCTCAGCACCTGTCTCAACTGTAGCTGGCTTAAGAGTGTTAGTTGCTGTATCACCCTTGATACCTGGCTCAGTGTAAGTAACCTTAAGCTTAGTCTTAACTGGCATTTCACCGAAAAGTACGTTCTCGTTAGATGCGTCAACTACTAGCTCTACAGTATCACCTTCCTTCATAAACTGAACACCTGTTACCAACTCTGGATTCAAAGGAATCTGCTCGAAAGTCTCATTGTTCATGAAGATTAGATCCTCACCCTCCTTGTAAAGGTACTGGTGCTCACGACGCTCTACACGTACGTCCTCTAGCTTCTCACCGATGTCGAAGCGACGCTCCAAAACGCGACCGTCAGTTACACACTTTAGCTTAACACGCATGATTGTGTTACCCTTACCTGGCTTTACATGCTGGAAATCGATACAGAAATAAAGCTTGCCATCCATACGAACGCAGCTTCCGATCTTGATATCTTGTGAATTAATCATAAGAATTATAAGTTACGTTTTATATTTATTGTCTGCAAATTTAGTTTAATTATGCGATATTCAACTATTATTCCTTAAAAAATGTTATTTTTGCGGACACTTTTATAGAAAATAGAAAAATAAATATATGAATTTCGTTGAAGAACTAAAATGGCGCGGCATGATTCAGGATATGACGCCGGGCACAGAAGATCAGTTGAAAAAGGAGGTCACAACAGCATACTTGGGTATCGACCCTACTGCAGACTCACTACATATCGGTCACCTTGTTGGTGTGATGATGCTTCGTCACTTCCAGCGTTCTGGCCACAAACCACTTGCTCTTATCGGTGGTGCGACAGGTATGATCGGCGACCCTTCTGGCAAATCTCAAGAACGTGTTCTTATCGACGAGCCTATGCTTCGCCACAACCAGGAGTGTATCAAAGCTCAGCTTTCAAAGTTCTTGGATTTCGACAGCGATGCTCCTAACAAGGCAGAACTAGTCAACAACTACGATTGGATGAAGAACTTCACTTTCCTAGATTTCATCCGTAACATCGGTAAGTTGATCACTGTTAACTATATGATGAGCAAGGATTCTGTAAAGCGTCGTTTCACTGGTGAGAACGGTGCTGACGGTATGTCATTCACAGAGTTTTCTTACCAGCTTCTTCAGGGTTACGATTTCGTATACTTGAACGAGACTAAGAATTGTAAACTTCAGCTAGGTGGTGCAGATCAGTGGGGTAACATCACTACTGGTACTGAGATGATCCGTAAGATCAGTGGTGCTGAGGCTTACGCTCTAACTTGCCCTCTAATCACTAAGGCCGACGGTAAGAAGTTCGGAAAGACAGAGTCGGGCAACGTATGGCTTGACAGAAAACGTACTTCTCCATATAAATTCTACCAGTTCTGGCTTAACGTATCTGACGATGATGCAGAAAAGTATATCAAGATCTTCACTTCTCTATCTAAGGAGGAGATCGAGGGATTGGTAAAAGAGCAGGCAGAGGCTCCACACTTGCGTCCACTTCAGAAGAAGCTTGCAGAGGAAATCACAGTGATGGTTCACTCACGTGAGGATTATGAGGCAGCAGTTGAGGCTTCAAACATCCTATTCGGAAACGCTACAGCTGATTCTTTGAAGAAGCTTGACGAGGAGACATTGCTTTCTGTATTCGAGGGAGTTCCTCAGTTTGAGGTTGCTAAGAGCGAGATCGAGGCAGGTGTAGCAGCTGCAGATTTGCTTACTGACAAAGCTAAAGTTTTCGCTTCTAAGGGAGAGATGAGAAAGATGGTTCAGGGCGGCGGAGTGTCGATCAACAAAGAGAAATTGGAGTCATACGACGCAGTAATCAACGCTGATTCTCTACTAAACGGCAAGTATATCCTTGCTCAGAGAGGAAAGAAGAACTACTTCTTGATCGTAGCAAAATAATCATATCAAAATATGATATTCTAAAGAGACGGTGCGAGCATCGTCTCTTTTTTATTTATTTAACATCTAGCATTCAGCATTTTTCTCTATCTTTGCAGAAATTATACACTTGAAAAGTATGAATTTCAAAAGAAACATCGTTATTACTGGAGGTGCGGGATTCATCGGTTCGCACGTAGTCCGTTTGTTTGTTAACAAATATCCTGAATACAACATTATCAATCTTGATAAGTTGACATATGCCGGCAACCTTGAGAATCTAAAAGATATCGAGGATAAGCCTAACTATAAGTTTGTGAAGATGGACATCTGCGACTTCGACGCATTCTACCAGCTAATGCATGATGAGAAGATCGACGGAATTATCCACTTGGCAGCAGAGAGCCACGTCGACAGATCAATCAAGGATCCATTCACTTTCGCTAAGACAAATGTGATGGGTACTCTTTCTTTGCTTCAGGCTGCTAAACTTTACTGGGAGTCTCTTCCTGAGAAGTACGAGGGCAAGCGTTTCTACCATATCTCAACTGATGAGGTTTACGGAGCATTGGAGATGACTAACCCAGAGGGTGTTGAGCCTCCATTCACTACTAAGGCTTCTTCAGGCAAGCACCACGAGGCTTACGGTAAAGATTTCTTCTTGGAGACAACTAAGTATAATCCACACTCTCCATATTCAGCTTCGAAAGCTTCTTCAGACCACTTTGTAAGAGCATTCCACGATACTTACGGCATGCCTACTATCGTGACAAACTGCTCCAACAACTATGGTCCATACCAGTTCCCAGAGAAGTTGATTCCTCTATTCATCAACAATATCCGCCACCGCAAACCATTGCCAGTATATGGTAAGGGAGAGAATGTACGCGACTGGCTTTACGTTGTTGACCATGCACGTGCTATCGACGTAATCTTCCACAACGGCAAGATTGCTGAGACTTACAACATCGGTGGATTCAACGAGTGGAAGAACATCGACATCATCAAGGTTGTCATCAACACTGTCGACCGTCTTCTTGGTAGAAAAGAGGGTGAGGATATGAACCTTATCACTTACGTTACAGACCGTCTTGGTCACGATGCTCGTTACGCCATCGACTCACGTAAGCTTCAGGCTGAACTTGGTTGGGAACCTAGCCTACAGTTTGAGGAAGGTATCAAGAAGACTGTCAAGTGGTATCTTGAGAATCAGGAGTGGATGGACAAGATCACTTCTGGTGAGTACGAGAAGTACTACGAGAACATGTATTCAGGCAGATAATATTTTATTATTTAGCGATAATTTATGTAGAGACGTGGCAATGCTACGTCTCTACTATTGTATATGGGAGCAAGAAATAGGATACAGAAACTGGTGCAGAGCATGACTGCAGTATGGGACAGTGTGTTGTTGACTGGCCTACGCTTGCCATTTGCTGTAGTCGACAGAGATTCCTATCTAAAACGTATTTTCAAGCGTCGTTTCGACAATTGTTCCCCAATAGACATATTGTCTAAGGGCGACGTGAAAAAAGCCTCCAACAGAGCCGTTATAGCCCATTGCATATTTGTCTCCGCATTCTCATTCCTTCTCGCTATTCCACAGACGGGATGGCCTATGTACACAGCCTGCGTGGTGGATTTCCTACAGTTTCAGCTGGTTGTTTTCGTACTGACTCAGAAATTGATATTCATCTATGGCAATCCCAAAAGTGAGGAGCATACCGACAAAAAGATAGAGGGAGACACGTTGATTACACTTGGCAATGAGGCCAAACACGACCAGATAATAAAACGAACGATGACATCATTGTTGGGCATGGCTGTGTCGACATTCATCAAAAGAATGGCACAAAAACTCATCGTAAGGCTCTTCCTGCTCAACGTGTTCAAGCAGGTGTCAAAAATTTTAGGACTAACCATTTCTAAAGAGGCTTTCGACGCGGGGCTTGACATCGCCGTCGCCATCACTTGTGCGATCATCTGTGCTGTAGTTTCCTATCTGCTTTTTTATCCCATGATGAAAAGATTGCAGAGAGGATTATATAGAGAGTCGTTAAAAAACAACCAATAACACACAGGCTTTCTTATATAATAAAAAACGCCCCTGACTTACATAAGTCAGAGGCTTTTATTTTATTCGATTATGACGTCATTTAGCAGCCACCACAGCACGTACTGCACGTCCTACAAAGCGGCTACCATAACCAAATGATTTTGTTGCACCTTTCTCTAGTCCAAAGTACCAAGCACAATCCGACTTTCTTTTGTCAAGCGAAGACGACCAATAGTCGCCGCGATTTTCAGTAAGCATAAGTTTTGGATCTTTCTTACCAACGAATGGGAAGAAAATAGTACGGCCATTGTATCTTGATACGCCTACATGGCCTCCGACACCAGTCCCGTTGAAATCATCTACGATACTCCATTGGCATCCATTCACAAGTTCTTGCTGCTCAACCACAGTCGGCATTCTCCACCCATTACCCCAATTGGCAGTCGCTGCATCATCTTCTTTCTCCAACATTGTCTTGGAATCAACGGTTCCCCATTCTTCATCTACACAATATTTTGTGTGCGAGTAGACAGATCCATCAGCCAACAAATAATTGGATTTGGTGAATTCGTCTCTTGCTACAGTCTCACCCCAAGCAAAATATGAACCGAATTCAACTGGCATTTCTGAACCTACGTTATACGTCGCCCATAAAGTTCCACTTTCTAGACCAAGGTCAACATAGGTATTGCCATTAACCTTACCAGTCACACTTACCCCCTGTAGGACAGAATCAGGTGCAGTGATGACTTCGAAATATACCTGAGACAGGCTATCTACATTGTATTTCACAATGTTACCGTCCAATTTCTCTACAATCATATTTACTTCAGCATTTGTCGCAAGTGCAACAGATGCTATTGTAAGAGAAGCAAAAATTAACTTTTTCATATATATTACTTTACGATTATCTTTACTCCGTTCACCATATAAACGCCTGATTGAAGTCCAACCAAAGCATCCTTGAATTCAACCTGCTTCTTCAACAATGCTCCGTTAGTGTTATACACGTCAACCAACTCATTCTGATTGAAGATCTTTACATTCTTCACATCTGTAGGCTCTTTGACTGTGAGCTTAACAGTATTAGACTCTGCTGTTATATCTCCTGCAGTTATATTAGCACCACCAATCTTAAGATCACCAGTTTCGATATCCTTCTCTACTACACAACGGTATTGTACTATTTTCTCTGAGCTAATTTCAGGAATTTCAAATTTAAGAACTCTAGTATCCTCATCAAAAGAAGCACCTATTCCTTCCAAATCAGCAATCAGTTTCATACCATTTGGTAGAGTATCCGTAAATACAACTTTCTTATAACAGTTAGTCTTAATTGGCGATGTTCCCTGAATTCTACGCCAAGTGTATCCATCCCACTGCTCCACAAGAACTCTATCGAAACCTACGACATCTTCATCACAAGAGTGACGCGCATATTTAATAAGGTCTTCACCTAAATTATCCTCATTGTACCAACCTGGAGAGACAAGAGAATAATTCTCTGATTGTCCATCCAGACTTTCAATTGAGACATCCTTAGAGAATGACCAATCCTCACTTCGTCGATCAAGGAATGACATCACAGACATTCCTCCCCAAATTTGAGTGTATCGTGTTCTATAGAAAATTGGTTCCCACACACCTTTATGGATTTGAAACTTATTTTTAAGATATTTATTCAGATGAGATGTTGTCACACTTAATATATTAGGAAATTTAGTAATAATACGTTTATTCCATTTTCCATTTTCATCCTCACCTGGCTCTAGATCCTCTACTTCAAATTCTACGCTTTTTCCTTCCTCATAACTTCCATACTCTTTAGCATCCATTTGGTTGTCAAATATCAATTTGAAACCATCTCTATTCTCTTCTGAGTATACGCCACAAGTGTCATAAAGGAAATATGACACACGATAATCACCCATATTGACATAAGCTTCAGACGCATCATGAAATAGTCTATAGTATTGGTATGAATTTGCACCATAGCTATCCAGATAATAACCGTATGACAAACGTACATTTTCACGTCCTCCGTACAACATACTGACTTTCGCTGGTGTAATGTTGATCACAAAATCCACCGTGTCGTTTACAGCAACCTCTGTTGCACTAACCTGTTTCTCAAGAGAGATTGCAGCATCAAGGATGTCAACCAAGTTGCGTTCCATAGTGTATGTAGCGTTGTTTGGATACTCATTGCTAATCCATTCGTCAAAATTAGAACCGCTTATTGTACTTGTCAAGGCGACGTGTCTGTTAAGAGTGTCCTTTACTGATACAGTGAAGCTTACACTATCCATAGTAGCGTCTAGCTTACCAGTCTTAAATCCAGGAATATCACCAATCTTCCAAATGACAGAGTGAGATGACGCATTATAAACGCCACCCTTAGTTGCACTCACAAACTCATAATTAGGATCCAACTGTGTAGTGATAACAGCAGACTTAGCATCCGCAGTTCCATAGTTACGACACTGCACACCATAAGTGACTTTATCTCCTTTATATGCGAAAGTCTTGTCGACAGACATATATACCTTAACATTGGCACTTGGCTTCATGTCTGCTGGTGCCGCAAGGTTTCCTGATGTGACCAACATACCTAGAGTACGGAACCAACCATGGAAATATTTTGGTGTGCTATTGATATATCTGTCATCATCTGTCAAATCTTCGGATTCCACAGAAGCGTCATCCCATGCTAGTTCACACTCACGATAGATATCGCCAAGCAACTCCAAATCTCCCAATGCGACAACCGACGGGCCACTACATCCTAATGCATAATTGGCATTATAGTGAGCCATTGGTGTACCATCCATATTGTAACACATCTTAATCTGTGCAGGTCCAAACCAACTAAGTGAATTAGGGTCGGGAATGACTCCAAGTTTCCCACATTCAACGTCGCCATTTCTATCTTTAGGATTCTTCATCAGTTCTGCATAACGAAGAGCCATGTCTTTCTCGAATGTATTAGTCCCATCCTTAACCTGATGAGCCTTCGGATCCCATGTCGTCGCAGGATTACCATGCCACAAATAATTCAAGACCGTACGCCATGGAGTTCGAAAATCTTCACCTTCACTAAACCGATCAAACGACACAACCGTATCGTTTTTTATCTTAGTATTACCAAGAGACGGATAAAGCCCCTGCTTGTAAGCCTCGCCCATCAACCAATCTGAAGATGCCTCAGCTCTCTTATACTGGTTGATTCTCCATTCATTGCTTGGATCAGGATTTTTCTTGTTGTCTTCTTCAAGCCACTTTGCAAACTCATTATAATACGACGGAGCACAATAATCAGTGTGAGAATTTCCATCTCCACCTCCACCTGATATATTACTATTCTGAGTAATGTCAGGGTATATGGTCTGTGTTGATCTCCAGTTCGTAAGTTCAAAACCCTTATTACCTCCCTTCACATATCCATCGATACCTATATCTCCACTCATGTGACCACCCATATATATAGATCCATCCAAGTAAGATGAAGTAAACATAAAGGTATCAACAAAGGCAGAAAGGTAATCCTTGGCCATTTTTCTATAAGAGATAGTGTTTCCCTTGAAATCTTTAACAGGCTTGCCATCCTGCATCATCGTGTCTCCCCACTGCTTGTGCGCGATCACAAGTGCCAAGGCGATATCCTCATCTCCATCTGTAGCTGATCCATCATAAGTTTTTGAATTTATTTCTGCATTTGCATAACAAGATGGCAAACCAACGCCAAACTCATAATCTTTGAAGTTGATTTCACCATCCTGATATCTTTCTACATTGGGGATTCTGTTGTCGTGAATCCACATCCAAAGTCCATTAAATGTCGCCTGGTCAGCAAAGATAGCGGAAGCCAACAGCATATAGCCATCACCCTCCGTACAGAACTCCGCACCTCCCATAGGAAGTTCGTCTTCACCAAACTTTCTGAAGTTATTAAACGTGATGTAAGGGACTCCACAATGAGTGCCTCCATCATAACGGCAACGATGGCTCATGATCTGATATGCCTCACGCATGGTTTTCTCCATGTCGGCATGAGTCACGCCCTCAGCATTGTATTTAGCAAGAGACTTTCCCTCTTTGTACTCCAAAAACTGAGGGAAAGGAAATGTAGGATTTCCTGAGTTGATGTCAATCTTTATGTACTTCGATGTATCATAATAGTCAGCAGCCATTATATTCGACGAAGTTGTTGCTAAGCCCATCAACGCAAGGCTAGCAATTAATCCATTCTTTAGAAGGTTCATATTCTAATGCTTTATTTTACATATAAATTTCGCAATGTCCAATATTCATATAGTGATTGCGACCACAAAATTACTTTTTTTACAAAAAAACGCTGTAAATAATTACAGCGAATCTTCTTTATAATCAAATTTATCTAAGATGATACTTTATTAAATTTTACTTAAAACTTGCCTCAATGGAATCCTTCTTCAAGATAGCCATATCTATAGCCTCCTCCATCAACTGGTCATATCCCGGAATAGTAACAGGAGAGACACTAAGTTTTTCCTCCTTTTCCTCAATCTGTATTACTGTTCCGTCAGGTTTCGCCCAGAAATAATACATTCCAGGAGCAGTCAAACCTGCATCGTTAAGATAACGGAATCGATATGCATACTTGATAGCACAAGTTCGTATCTTGCTTGCAACAACCAATTTTCTCTCCAAAAAAGAGATTAAGGCACTGTCTGTCTTGACATCGATAAAATACTGATCGATTCTCTTCAATTCCTCCGAAATATCTTTCTTTCCCTCCGCATTCTTGACCTCATCGTCAATCAATGATAATGTAGCCTCCTGCATATGCATATGCTGCTTGATTGCATTATCGATATTGTCGTAATCAGAAAGTGAGTCTATTGGTTCAATTGAGATTAATTCATAACTAGAAGGGTCTTTAATAACAGGTCGTAAAGCCTTGAATGCATTCGCCTCCAAAGTGGTTTCCGTACAGCTGCTAAAAGACAAACAGGTAAGAATAGTTAATAATATACAATAAAATTTAGTCATCAACACAAAATTATTTCACTTTGCAAATATACACAAAAACAAAATTATGCCGATTTATGATATAATTAAAAAATGCTAAAAAATCTTAAATTACGATTGATTTCATACGTAATCATGTATGTGTTGTCCAAAATCGCTTATTTATTGACGCTTGCCCTTTGGGCTCGCGTTGGAGTGGAGGGGCTAGGGCATTCCGCCCTTAACAATCCTCATTTTGGGCAGCTGTTATAAAATTAAAAGGAGACGCAATTCCTCGCGTCTCCAATTAAAAAAGATATTCATAAATTTATGACACGCATATCGCGCGTCTCTACAGAATTATTGTGCGACTACATCTGAAGATTCAGCATTTGCCTTCATCTCAGCAAGTTTCTTTGAATTCTCTTTGATCTTATCCTCATCAATTGTGTAGAAAATCAAAGCAGCGATACCGATTGAAGCTCCGATCAACGGAACCAATGAGAATACAGATCTCAAGTTTTCAATAGACTCAATTGTGTTCATCTGGTTTGCAACGAAACCGATAAAAGTAAGAGCATAAGCAGGAACTGCATTTGCCAATGTGTTACCAAGCTTCTGAGCCATTGTAGCAGATGAATAAATCAATCCTGTAGCACGACGTCCTGTCTCTGCCTCCGCATTATCAGCAACGTCAGCATACATACTCCACATAATGTAACCTGTAGGGCCAATGCATAGGGTAAACAAACCGTTCAAGATAATGATCAAACCAATATTATCTCTGTCAAGGAACAAGAAGCAAACAGAGAATACAGAAGCAAGAATGAAACATGTAATCCATGTCTTCTTCTTTCCAAAAATACGAACGATTGGCTGAATTGCAACTGTTCCAATAATAGTGATGATTGTACCAGAAGCAAGAAGCAACGAAGAAAGATCCTCCCAAGCCAACTGCATTCCCAAGAATGTTCCATTTACAACAAAAACAACTTCATCTCCACTCTGCTGCGCATTTGCCACACAATATTTAGCGTAATATGTACAAAGTCCATTGTGAACAAACACAAAGAATAGCATTGCAATACCTGCAATTGTCAAACAAATCCAAGGCTTGTTAGCGAACAAATCCTTAATGTCATCCGAAAGATTGTTGTTCTCCTCTTTAACTGGATCTACACGCTCTCTTGTGCAGAAGAAACAGAACATAAGCAATGCAAATGCTGCGATAGCATAAATGAATGTAGCTGTCGAGAATGCCTGTGTATTAGACAGATCAGGGAAAGCGGCCTCAATTTTGTGTACAAATGTCAAAACAGCGCCGTACGAAAGAAGACATCCACACTGAGCCAACACATTACGATAAGCTGACACATCTGTACGCTCCTGTGGATCCGCAGAAATAACTCCCATCAACGCTCCGTAAGGCACATTAACAACTGAATAAATCAATCTAAATAGCAGGAATGTGACTGAAGCGTAAAATACCTTTCCTACATTGTTGAATTCTGGAGTATAGAAAGCGAAGAATCCAAAGACACAGAATGGAACCACTCCGTACAAAATCCAAGGACGGAAACGACCATACTTTGTCTTCTTTCTATCTGCCACTGCACCGATGACAACATCAAATGCAATGTCAAGCATACTTACGACTAGTATAAGTGTTCCTGCCGCTGCAGTTGTGATACCGAAATACTCAGTATAGAAAGTCAGTGCGATAGATGAAATACCCCAGAAGAGGTTACATGCCATATCACCAACTCCGTACGCGCACTTCTCAAGCACGGATAACTTCTGATTGTTTTGACTAATTTCTCCCATAATATTGTGTTTTTAGATTTAAGATTCTTCATATAAGTTATCCTGACAATAGGCTGTGGACTATACAACTTTATCATCAAAATTCTTCTTCACATCTCTTATTATCCATTCATCAATGTATCTTCATCACGTTGCGAAACTACGAAAAAAACGGCATTTAGTTTCCAACACAATCTTAAAAAATGCTAATTATTATTTAAAAAATACTAAATAATTCGGGCATAACAATTCTCATCTTGGACAACGGCTATATACTTATCTTTCCAATAAAAAAGGAGACGCAATTACTCGCGTCTCCTATGTGATTTGACACACCTTCGTGCGTCTATTATTTGTCAGTCATTACTGAGCAACGACATCAGAACCTGTAGCGTTTGCCTTCATCTGAGCAAGCTTCTCTGAGTTCTCCTTAACCTTAGCCTCGTCGATTGTGTAGAAACACAATGCAATGATACCGATTACACCTCCTACTACTGGAGCAAGAGTGTAGATAGTCTTGATTGAGTCGATTGTCTCTGCAGAAAGCTGAGTGTTAGCAACGAAACCAACTGCAGCCAAACAGTAGATTGGAAGTGAGTTAGCAACTGCCTGACCAAGCTTCTGAGCCATTGTAGCTGAAGAGTAGATCAAACCTGTAGCTCGACGACCTGTCTCAACCTCTGCGTTGTCAGCAACGTCAGCATACATACTCCATACCATGTAACCTGAAGGTCCGATAGTCAAAGAGAACAATAGGTTGAACAACAATACCATACCGATGTTTGTACGGTCGATGAACAACAACATGATTGAACAAACCGATGCAAGAACGAAACATCCGATCCATGTTGGCTTCTTACCGAACTTTGATGCGATTGGACGGATAAGCATTGTACCGATGATTGTAAGGATTGAACCCATACTCAATAGGATAGTAGAGATTGTCTCCCAGTTAAGCTGGAATCCGAACAATGTAGCGTTGAATACAGCAACGTCGTTAACTGTATCGTAGCTATCAGCTAGGTAATACTTAGCGTAGTATGCGATCAATCCATTGTGTACGAATACGAAGAACAACATTGCGATGTTAGCAACTGTCAACATGATCCATGGCTTGTTAGCACCCAAATCCTTAAGGTCCTGCGACAAGTTAGACTGCTCCTGAGCAGCTGGCTCTACACGCTCTCTTGTGAACAAGAATGTGATCATCAATAGAACGAATGCTGCAGTAGCGTAGATGATAGCAGTTGTAGAGAATGCCTTCTGACCGTTAACCTGCATAGAGTCCATGATGAAACGAACGATAGTAAATACGAAACCGTAGCTTACCATACATCCGATCTGAGCTCCGATGTTACGGAATGCTGACACCTTGTCACGCTCGTCTGAATCTGCACTCATCACACCCATCAAAGCGCCGTAAGGTACGTTAACTACTGAATACATCAATCGCATTGCCAAGAATGTGATGTAAGCATAAACTGTCTTTGCTGTTGTATCAAACTCAGGAGTTGTAAATGTTACAATACCGATGATACAGAATGGAACAACACCAAATAGAATCCAAGGACGGAAACGTCCCCACTTAGACTTGTGTCTGTCGGCGATAGCACCGATAACCACGTCAAACGCGATATCAATACATGCGACTACCAACATCATTGTTGCTACAACTCCAGCCTCCAAACCGAAGTACTCAGTATAAAATGCAGATGCAATACAAATCAATCCCCAGAATAGATTGCATGCCATATCACCAGCTCCATAAGCGCATTTCTCTAGTATGGATAGCTTGTGATTGTTTTGATCAATTAAAGCCATATAAATGTGTTTTTATAGTATTTTAGTTTAACTTCTTAATATAGATATTAGACTTCTTCAAGACTGTAGTGTCCTGAGCATGACAGTTGATAACGCCCAACACTCTCTTCAAGTATTCTCCAGAAGGAGTACGGTTATCCCACTCGTTAGCCACGCAAGAACCTGGCTGAAGAATTGAAGCAGTCTCATCCTTGTCGCAGAAACTCCAGTTACAGAAACTTACGCTCTGCTTTCCGGCGTTGTTACCTGACAACATAAGCAACCACTTGTCTGTGCGGTCAAAATCCTCGTCGCCACCACCCCATGCTTCTACACATCCAAACTCTGTACAGAACACAGGAATACGTCCAAGCACATCATACAAGTATGAGTACATGTCGTAATAGTTAGGCTTACCATCCTTCTCGAATCCCTCATTATGGGAAGCAGCGTAGAAATGGAAAGAGTACATGATATTGTCGTACTTCAAACGAGCATCACGATCTGGCAAGTAAGCGTCCAAATCCTTACCATTACCCTGGTATCTACCCTCTTTAATACAAGCGTCAACCAACTGACACCACTGAGGAGTACCAACCACAACAATCGGATGTGGAGCACCTACGCTGTCGTATGCAGCGTGAATGATAGGAATAATCTTGTTAGCATAAGTAGCGATTGTGTCCCATGTCACTGTCGATCCGTTAGGCTCATTACAGATCTCATACAACACATTCTTCTTGTTGGCATTACGCTTTGCCATATATCTAAAGAAATCCTCTGCTTTCGAATATTTTGGATCAAGAGGGTTACCTGGTGTCAAAATATGCCAATCCATCAAACAATAGATTCCAAGCTCTTCACAGATATCGATCAGATTACACATCTCTTCTCTGATTTCAGGCTTGTAGTTGTAACCTCCCTCTTCCACATACATCGCCAAACGAAGTATGCTGATATGCCAGTCTTTCACCATCTGAGTGATAGACTCTTTTGTATAGCACTGGCCAAACCATTGGTAGCCCATTGTGCTCAATCCTGCCAACTGGACAGGGTTGCCTTCTTGATCACATAGTTGTAAACCCTTTACCTGCAATGTACCATGTCTTTCCACTGGAGATATAGTGTCTACTTCCATCTCTGATACCTTTCCACTTGTGTTGTTACCACAACTATACAATAAAAAAGTAGCTAAAAAAGCTAATCCGTATATCAGTCTTCTCATATTATTTCCTTTTATGAATGACTAAATAGAAATAAGGGGAGTCTAATTTGACACTCCCCTTATTTTATGAAGATGTATTACATCTCTACCTCAACAATAGTCTTAGTTCCAGCAGGCTGCATAGGAACGATGTTACCAGCAATTTCCTTACCGTTAACGATCAACTTCTTAACACCCTTCTGAGAACCAGAGTTTGTAACCTTGATGCTGTACTCAGCACCACGGAATACACGGTTAACTGAGTAACCCTTGATGTCTGATGATAGACATGGGTTGATCTCCAAACCTGTGTAAGCTGGCTTGATACCCAATAGATACTGGCTAACTGTCAACCACATCCAAGCAGCTGTACCTGTCAACCATGAGTTCTTACCCTCACCTGGCTTAGCAGCATCCTTACCTGCAACCATCTGGCAGTTTACGTATGGCTCAACCTTGTGAAGTGCCTGATCCTTCAAGTACATTGGAGCGATCTTCTTGAACAACTCCCAAGCATCGTTACCACGTCCGGCTACTGTCTCACCGATGATAACCCATGGGTTGTTGTGACAGAAGATACCTGCGTTCTCCTTGTATCCTGCAGGATAAGAAGAAATCTCACCCATCTCAACATGGTATGTAGTGTAAGCAGGGTTGTTAAGTACCATACCGTGCTCACAGTCAAGATACTTCTTACATGAGTCGATAGCCTTGTCAACCATACCTTCCTCAAGACCGATACCTGCCATTGTACAGAATCCCTGAGACTCGATGAAGATCTTTCCTTCCTCACACTCGTTAGAACCGATCTTGTTACCGTAGAAGTCGTATGCACGTAGATACCACTCTCCGTCCCAACCGTGCTTCTTAACTGCCTCAACCATTGAGTCGATGCACTTCTGAGCACGAGCTGCCTCGTCGTCCTTCTTCAACTGCTTACATAGCTCAACGTAGTCCTTACCAGTTACTACGAACAAACCAGCGATCATCAAAGACTCTGCCTTTGAACCTACTGAGTTGTTCTCTGTTGTCTGGAATGACTCATTTGGATCCCATGAGAAACAGTTCAAGTTCAAACAGTCGTTCCAGTCAGCACGACCGATTAGTGGCAACATGTGAGGTCCAAGGTTGTTAACAACGTGGTTGAAAGAGATCTTCAAGTGCTCGAACAATGAAACCTCTGTACCAGGCTTGTTATCAAATGGAACTGGCTCATCCAAAATAGAGAAGTCACCTGTCTCCTTAACGTATGCAGCTGTACCGAAGATCAACCAGCATGGGTCATCGTTGAATCCACCACCGATGTCATTGTTACCATGCTTTGTAAGTGGCTGGTACTGGTGGTAGCAACCACCGTCAGGGAACTGTGTAGAAGCGATATCGATGATTCTCTCACGAGCACGTGAAGGTACCTGGTGAACGAAACCAACCAAGTCCTGGTTTGAATCACGGAATCCCATACCACGACCAACACCGCTCTCGAAGAATGAAGCTGAACGAGAGAAGTTGAATGTGATCATACACTGGTACTGGCTCCAGATGTTAACCATACGGTTAAGCTTATCATCGTCTGACTTAACAACGTAGCACTCAAGCAACTTATCCCACATAGCAGCCAACTCTGCGAATGCAGCGTCAACAGCAGCTACTGTAGAGAATCTCTTGATAACCTCCTGTGCCTTCTTCTTGTTTACGAATGTAACGTCAGATGCCTGTGAAGTGATCAACTCACCGCTCTTCTTACGTGCCAAATCCTCCTTACAGAACTTCTCCTCCTGCTTGTTCTCAACGTATCCAAGTACGAAGATATAATCCTTGCTCTCACCTGGCTGAAGCTCAACCTCGATATAGTGAGACGCGATTGGAGACCATCCGTGTGCCAATGAGTTAGCTGGCTTACCTGCCATTACACACTGAGGATCAGCGAACTCATTGTATAGACCGATGAATGACTCACGATCTGTATCGTAACCGTCGATCTTTGCATTTGTTACTGCGTAGTATGCATAGTGATCACGACGCTCCTTATACTCTGTCTTGTGGTAGATTGCGCTACCGTCGATCTCAACCTCTCCTGTAGACCAGTTACGCTGGAAGTTCTCCATATCTGTAGCTGCGTTCCACAAACACCACTCAGCGAATGAGAACAACTTGATCTTCTTAGCGTAAGTAGTTGTGTTCTTCAAAGTCACCTTCTGAACCTCAGCCCAAGTCTTCAATGGAACGAAGAACAATACTGATGCCTCGATACCGTTCTTTGAACCAGTGATTCTTGTGTAGTTCATACCGTGACGGCACTCGTAAGAATCAAGTGGAGTCTTGCAAGGCTTCCAACCTGGGTTCCAAACTGTACCGTTGTCGTTGATGTAGAAGTAACGACCACCGTTATCCATAGGAACACCATTGTAACGGTAACGTGTGATACGACGGAACTTAGCGTCCTTGTAGAAACTATAACCTCCAGCTGTGTTTGAGATCAAACCAAAAAAATCCTCATTTCCAAGGTAGTTGATCCAAGGGAATGGGGTTGCGGGATTGGTGATGACGAACTCACGGTTCGCATCGTCAAAATGTCCAAAATCCATGTTTAATATTTATTAATTTTTACAATTTCCTAAATTAAACCCAATTTCAAGATTAAAAATCCAATTTCGGGCATACAAAAATAAAAACTTTATGCTCATTAACATTATGAATAAGCATAAAAACAACGTGAAAATGCCACAAAACACATTTACGATAAAAAGACGCGAGATCTCGCGTCTCTACCGTGTTACAAAAAGACTGGTCTTGCGTAATTCTTCACATCTTCTTCTGTAATGGTGTCATTACACAAGATTGCAAGTCGTTCAACCACATTCTTTAGCTCACGAATGTTTCCATTCCACTCGAATGACTGCAAATGCGTCATCGCTGCCTTATCGAATGTATGTTTCTGACCAGTAGCCATATCATACTTGCTGATGAAATGCTCCACAAGCAATGGAATATCATCCTTACGCTCTCTCAATGGCGGAACACACAAAGGTATCACACTCAAACGGTGGTAAAGGTCTTCTCTGAAGTTACCCTTCTCGATCTCCTGCTTAAGGTTCTTGTTGGTAGCCGCAATCACTCTCACGTCTACTTTTATCGCCTTATCTCCACCTACGCGTGTCAACACGCCTTCCTGAAGCACACGCAACACCTTTGTCTGAGCTGCAAGACTCATGTCTCCAATCTCATCAAGGAACAGCGTACCTCCGTCTGCCTGCTCGAATTTTCCGATTCTCTGCTTCAAAGCCGACGTGAAGGCTCCCTTCTCATGTCCGAAAAGTTCGCTCTCTATCAATTCCGACGGAATGGCTGCACAGTTCACTTCAATAAATGGCTGTTTTGCTCTTCCACTCTTTGTATAAATCTGATGAGCTACTACCTCCTTACCTGTTCCGTTCTCACCTGTGATGAGCACTCTGGCATCAGTAGGTGCCACTCTATCAATCAACGCACGAAGATGATTGATCTGCTCACTTTTGCCGACCATCTCTCGTTCGTCAGAATTTCCCCCAGTCGCCTTCTTCACGCCATTTGAAATAGCGGCACGTAGATTGCTACTCTCTGGGCTATCGCTTGACATCGCCTCTTTTACCGCCTGAAGAAGACGGTTCAAATTCATCGGCTTCTCAATGAAGTCAAAGGCTCCGTTGCGCATACACTGCACGGCAGTCTCAATGGTGCCGTGTCCTGAAATCAAAATCATTTTGGTAGACGGTTGCAACTGTCTCATCTTCGCCAACAGCTCAATTCCATCCATCTTCGGCATCTTGATGTCCGAAAATACTAGGTCAAACTGCTCCTTTTCCGCCTCTTTCAATCCGCTTTCTCCGTCTTCCGCGAGAATTACTGTGTGTCCTTCAAATCCAAGAACTTCCTTCATTGAATTTCGGATACTTCTCTCGTCGTCAACTACTAAAATTTTTGCCATCCTATATATTAAATCCTTGTTTTCTTAAAATTTGGTAGTCTAGTGGTTTTCATGATTGGCAATACTTTTATTTTTTCTTTTTGCCCGATTGCTCATATTTAGTCCCTGAAATGCTCTCAAGCGACGCTACGGCCTTTCCCATCTTCAGACTTGCCTCCACATACACCGGATAGTGGTTGTCGTCGTCGGCAACATAGACTTTCAAATCCTCGTCGTTCTTGAACAAATTCCCTTTAATAAGGGTCGGAACAAATACAAAAGCCTTATATTTATCTCCGTTCTTAAGCTTGACAGTCTCCTTTCCAGTAAACTTCAAACCTAATTCGTAAACGATATCTTCAAACAACAGAGAGAATGCAGCGACATTTCCCCTCGACATCGATGCGACATCTATATTACGGATCTTGTAGCAAGTCGCCACCAAATCACCTGCCTTCTTACTAATGTTGAACTCTGTGTTGGAAGTGCCTTTTCTCTTGATATACTCGAAATTCACATGCAAACTATCAGAGTTTCCGTTGTCTGTATATAAATAAGTGGAGTAGCTCCAATAGCTGTCCTCATGCTTACCATCATGATAGTATATTGGCTGAAGCGTCTTCTTGCTGATGTAAGAAGTGAATGTATCTCTCACAACATAGAATTTCTCAAACATTCCCTGAGTATAGCCATCTACAGTAAGTTTGTAGCAATCCTCTCCTCTGACAACAGCCTCATCTACAGAGAAATTCACCTTACCCGCCTTCATCGAAATGAAACCAAGGTTGAAATAGATTCCATAAGTAGCCTTCTCTCCTACCTTGAATACAGGAGTGTCTACATAAGTAACCTGCGAAAAGATGTTTCCGACAGCCAACACCATCGCAATAACAAAAGAAATTATGTGTTTCATGCTCATGGCCTTAGTGTTTTAATGTTAAACAATGTGTAGACGCGAGGTTAGCGTCTATACTGATTAATCATTATGGATACGCTTGAAGATTCGCTCAGTACGAAGTCTGTTGAAGAATCCCTGCTTATCGTCATCAAGTGATAGCCAGATGAAGATTGGTTTTCCTACAATATGATCCTCAGGAACAAATCCCCAATATCTGGAGTCTGCGGAGTTATGTCTATTATCTCCCATCATCCAGTAGTAATCCATTTTGAATGTGTATTTGCTGGCAACTTCCCCATTGATTTTAATGTTGTCACCAGAGTACTCAAGTTTATTGCCCTCGTAGTTTCTGATTATCTGGGCATACAAATCTATATTTTCAGCGTTAAGGTCGATTGTCTCACCCTTAGCTGGAATATGAATCGGTCCGTAGTTGTCACGAGTCCACTTGTTGTCAGCCTTAGTCTGAGGGAATGTGCGGCCTCCGAATCTCTCATCCTCAAGACGGATGCTCACCACCTCACTACGCTTCTCAAGTTGTGCCTTCATAGCCGCAGTCAATGGCAATTTGTAGACGAAATTGTAAACACCATCAGCATTTGCCTGATACTGCAACATTCTCTTCCAGTCTGTAGACACCATCGAGTATTCGTAATCAGCCTTACTTACTCCAAGAGTTTGGAATGTCTTCTCTGTGAATGCTGTTGTCGACTCGATGAAGTAGTTGAACTGGATATGCTCTGGAGCCTCAACCAAATGTCCGTTGATATACAAATTCTTATCAGATATCAACAGATTATCACCTGGCAAACCGACACATCTCTTGACGTAATTCTCACGTCTGTCAACTGGTCTCCAAACAATATCTCCGAAAGTTTCCTTGTCATTCCATACCTTATCGTGCCCGTATGTTGACGTAAGTGTGTAATAGTCAGGATTCTGCACCTTCATTGCCACTGTATCGCCAGCTGGGAAGTTGAACACTACGATATCGTATAGTTTAACCTTTTCAAATCCTGCTAAACGCTTGTAATCCCACTGTGGATTCTCAATATATGATTTACAGTTGAGAACAGGCAATGTATGCTGGGCCAACGGAAATGAGAGCGGTGTCATAGGTGAACGTGGACCATAGTTGCACTTGCTTACAAACAAATAGTCGCCCACTAACAATGATTTCTCCAATGATGATGAAGGAATCACATAGTTCTGGAACAAGTAGATGTTGATGAAGTAGACAACAACCAAAGCGAAAACAATTGCGTCTACCCAGCTTCCTACAGTCTTCACAATTGGATTAGTCGAATTTTTCCACCAATCCCATGCCACATAACGAGTGACATAAACGTCAAGGAAGAAAAGCAAGAAAAGAAGTGACAACGGATTGCCTGTCCACAATGTGAACAATAGCGTGATCACAGCAAAGATACCAAACTTGACATAGTCAATCACCTCAGTATCCTTGAAACGTTCAGCTAACGTTCCTGATTTCTTTCCTATATATTCGTCTTTCTTCTTTGAAGACGCCAAAACTTTATTCGATGACCCGAACATTTCTTTCAATTAGAATTTAAACATATCTTCTGTGCCGTAGAAGCCTTTCTTTCCTGCAGTAAACTCAGCAGCAAGCACAGCTCCCAATGCAAATCCCTCACGGCTCTTAGCATCGTGAGTGATCTCGATTGAATCAACACCAGACTCATAACGAATAGTGTGGATTCCTGGCACCTCACCCTCACGGATAGACTTGATTGCGATATCCGATGATGAGCCCTCAACCTCCTTAGACCAGTTTGTCTTTCTGTCAAGGTTGCTTAGGATGCCCTCAGCAAGTGTAATTGCAGTACCACTTGGAGCGTCAAGCTTATGGATGTGGTGAACCTCAGTCATCTCAACATTGTACTGAGTGAAACCATTCATGATCTTAGCCAAATACTTGTTGACTGCCATGAAAATGTTAACACCTACAGAGTAGTTAGAGCTCCAGAAAAGAGTTCCGTTCTTCTGTGTCATAATAGACTTAACCTCCTCAATGCGCTTAGTCCAACCTGTTGTACCACACACTACAGGAACACCTGCGTCGAAGCAAGCATTGATGTTCTCGATAGCTGTTGTAGGGACAGTGAATTCGATAGCAACATCTGCACTCTTGAATGCGTCGCTATTCAAATCTTCACGGTTGTCAATATCAATGATAGATACGATTTCATGACCTCTCTCTCTCGCAATTTTCTCAATCATGTGGCCCATTTTACCGTAGCCGATAAGCGCTATTTTCATATTTTTCTACATTTACACTTTATAATATCTCGGCAAATATATTCATTTTTTGGGACAATCTCTCAATAATTTCAAGGACAACTGCAAAAAAATGCTAAATGTGAGAAGAGACGTCGCAATGCGGTGTCTCTTCCTATCCACGTAATTCTAACATAAACTCATCAAAAATATACGTATCACTCATTGTTTGAAGTCCATATCGAGAATCAACAAGCATCTTGTATACATTACTTCTATAAAAAAGATCCAAAGCACGTTCACTGCTAATCTGCAAATGCTCCGAAATCATCATTATAATTCTGGCTATCTTTCGCCAAAGCACATTCTTTCTCATAAAATCACATCTATTAAACAGATTCAAAATTGACAAAACGTAAAAAACACATCAATAATCCGCTGAATCGTTATCGTGCTCCCAATTCAACAATGTTTCTGAAATATCATCAGCCACGTAATCAAGACTTTGAGTATGAAGCATTTCATATTGATTGAAAAGACGTTTATGAATCAAATCTTGTTTATGAAGTCTACACTCCATCTCTTGTCCACTGATATTTAGTTTTTCAGCTCCACTTTCTATTGCCATTACCGCAAAATGAATCTTGCGGTATTCTTCACTATCTTGTGCGTTCATAACCATATTGTTTAGATAAGCCTATGCCTTCGTTTACTGCAAAAATAATAAATCTATATCATTACAACATATTTTTCTGAATTGGAGCATTCTTTTTTTTACAAAAATACTCCCGCGGACACCTCTGTATCCACGGGAGTATAATTCGTATTTGGATTTGCTAAGTCAACCTTTATTTCACCATCACTCTCTCGCCTCCTTTTCCACATCTCACTACATAGATGCCTCTCTCCATAGGAATTCTCGTGATTGTGGAGCTGACGATGCTTCTGGCTACTACCTGGCCATACACGTTGTAAACGGCAATGTCGTTTACAACTGATTCATCCATTGAAAGAATCACGATACTTCCTTCTGCACCATAAATCAACATTGATGGTGAAGCAATCTCATCCGCCCCAGTCGGATCCTTCATCGGTACAGCACTGAATGGTACCGACAAGATTCTCCACTCACGATGGACGTTGGCTCCCGTCGCACTGGTCTGCCACAATCCAACTTTTGTGCCAATCTCGAAATGCTCGCCTTCAAGGTCAAGTAGTTTATCATTCGACGCGGAGATGACCTTGAAACTGTTATCACTTAGACTCACTACTTTAAACTGCTGACCTTTGCTCGACGCATTGAGTGGAGATGTAGTCAAGTAATATGAACCGTCATCTGTCAACGCTAATTTCTGACCATTCAACAATGTATAGATATTGTAGTTGCCGTTATCCAACTTATTGAAATACCATCTCTGCATTGTGTCGGCAACACATAATGAACTAAGTTGTAAACTGCTGCCATTCAATGTCAACGGTGTTGTGCCGGCTCTTGGAATAATCATATATGGAAGTCCTTCAGTGAAGTTTTCAATTCCATTGCCTGCATCAGTAGTGAATATCATAGTGGCGATTGTCTCTCCTCCCAAAGTATAGTCTACCCTACCGTCTTCCACACCTGCACATCTCATACGCTCACAATTATGATTTGCGTCTGTAACATACAATTCAGGATCATTCTCAATCTTCTTAAGCAACGACAAATCAATGCTTACATTCTTCTCTTCAGTCGACGTGTTGAGCATCACCACCACCACCTTATCTCCTGTCGGGCTGACAGCTGCTAAGATATCATCACGTCCTGTACCAAGCATTGTATAACCTTGTTTGATGAAACGAGTGACCTGCATGCGGACGTAGAAATTCTTCACGATATTGTAAGTCTGGTTGGCAAAACTTCCTCTTACCATACACCACTGGTCGTTGTTCTCCTCCACAAACTGCCAATCAACCCACGCCTGTGGCTGTAGGTAGTTAAGGTCATCAAACATGCGTTGTGCCATAGCCAAGTTACCAGCCAAACCAGTTCCTCCGGCTCCTGTTTCTGACATCCAGAATGGCAAACGTGTCTCAGTTACCAAGTCTTTCAAATTGGCTTTGTCTCTCACATTACCTCCGTAAGTATGGACATTGAACTGGCCAAGCATCGGTATGATATCTCCCTCTTTTACAAAGGTTTGCAACTCACCGATTGCCAACGGAACACTTGTCTCGTCGGATGCAGATAGCACCGTCTTCAATCCTGATGCTTTCAATTTCGGATATATCACACGGATAAGATCCACCTGTGTAGACGGATCGAAATGGCAACCCTCCTGTCCACCTTTCTCTCCCCAGTAATTTGTGTTAGGTTCGTTGAATGGTTCCAATGTCTTGAACTCGATTCCGTACTCATCTTTATAATGTTTGCAGACGTCGATCAAATAATCAGAGAACTTGCCATAATACTCTGGTTTCAAATTGTCCTTGCCAGCATTGCTGTTTCCTGAAGCACAACCAGAATATGTCATCCAATACGGAGCCGAATTTGAGAACGCCTCAAAAATAGCATCCTTTCGTGCGTCTCTCAATTTTAGCATCACATTGCGCTGAGCAGCGTCGGCATTCCAATCGTATGCCGCATATTCGCTCGCCTTGAATCCCTCCATCTCGGCACGCTTTCCCTTTCCATTGCACATATGTCCATTATAGTGCGACGGGTGGTCGCCTCCACCGATATTGTAACGGAAGATGTTGAAATTCAACTTGTCTTCCGACGTTAGCATATCCACCAAGTCGTTGACTTTATCCTCTGTCCAATTACCACACTGTCCAGCCCACCAGCAAAGGGAAACACCCCAACCTTCCATAGTCTGCTGACGCGCTGCTGGATTGATACGTACATTGCATATCGACGACGGTTCATATTTACTCATCAAATTATTATACTCCTGCTCTGTGATATTCACCACGGAACCGTGACGCATTACTGATGGCAATGAGTATTGATTAGATGAAAGTTGAGAGAAATTTCCCGACGACAATTCGTTTGAAACAAGTGGATAATAACCTTTGCCTCCAAAATCATCGATGAACAAACACCACGAATCTTCACCGTTACGCTTGTAACAAGTTGGTCCCTCCACACCTGAAATCTGGCTCATCTGAGAGTTTACCTCCGTCCACTTGCCAAGTAGCGACGTCGATTTCTCCATAATAATATATTTACCTGTCGACGGCATTCCATATTTGTGAGCTTCTGTAGCCTCATTCTTTGTGAAACGATAGTAAGTATCGCCAACTTTAATGACAGTAGCGTCAATCACACTGATTGTACGATTCTGTTGATTCTTCAACTCAATCCACACCTTAGCCTCGGAGAAATTTTTGAAATCCTTAGTTGTACAATAGTAGACGCGATGAGTATTGTCTCCACTTGGAATCTTCGAAGACCAGAACACCATGTACTCGCCAGTCTCCTCATTATACACAGCTTCAGGAGCCCACGTGCAGCCAGCACCGTCGGGAGCCACTCTGCACATACGTTGCTCCGACCAGTTAATCAAGTCGGATGATTCCCACACCATAATAGATTTGCTACCAGTTGTTTGTGCAGCAGTCCAGTTTCCATTACCGTTGATTTTCAAGTCGGTAGCGATGACGAAGAACTTATCTCCGTCGGCAGAACGCATAATAAATGGGTCGCGTAGACCTTTTTCGCCTAACGAAGAAGTCAACACAGGATTGCCCCCGTTAAGGTCCTTCCAATTCAAGCCATCACGGCTGACAGCAAAATAGATCTGTTCACCCTGGGCCAAACCCTCACCCTTGAAGTAGGCAAAGAGGTAAGCCGAATAATCTTTCTCCGCTGCAAAGGAGAGAGCGGAGACCGCCACCAATAACAGTGACATTAAAAATCGTGTCATAAAGAGTAATATCTAAGTTATCATTAGAGTTTTATTCACGTTACAAATATACTCTGCTTTTACCAAAACATAGAGTAGAAAAATACCATTTTAGGGGGACAAACAGGAAATAAGGGAAGGAAAAGTTTGAATAAAAAACACTCTACGAGCATTTACCTGTAGTCAACTCATTATCTAAGCAATCCATCACATATCCATGATAAAGTTTCATCATAATTTTCCTCCATTGTGTCTACAAACCATTGATATTGCTTCTATAGAGTCTTCAAAAGAGAAAGTGTGTAAGACATTATAACACTCATTGAGATGTTCCATACCTTTGAATCTGACAATATAGTTTAATGCCTGACGCTGACTAATTCCATAATATTGGGCAAACTCAGCTATCAGTGCTACTGTATATTGTAATATATTTAGATTTTCACGAGACATAACATTTTCCTTTTTTCATAACGCAAAAATAATAAAAACTAACATAATAGAGCACCACAATCAATATCTGTTTTCACAAAAACTCCCGTGGAAACCAACGCATCCACGGGAGGATTTGGAGAATTATGGAATAAATTAAGGCAATTATATACGAGTTGTCCAACACACGCTTTTTCTTTATACGCTCGCCCTACGGGCTCGCTTTAATGGGGAGGAGTTAGGGCTTCCGCCCTTAACAATCCTCATTTTCATTTTTGCCAATATTTAAAATGCCACTTTATATTTTTGCCGAAAATTTAAACTGGCATTTTAAATATTTCCAAACCTCCAATTTTCTCCCGACCAACAAAAGTTTTTTACCGACTAATCGGTATTGATTTTCAAAATTTGATTATTTTTGTCGCAATAACTATAAACAAAAATGAAAAGTAACTTTTTGAAATATGCACGAGTAGCATGTGCAGTGGTGATGATGCTATCAATCGTCACTCTTTTCTGCGACACTACCGGCATTGCAAGACACTATTTAGGTTGGAGTGTCGACATCCAGTTCTTCCCTTCTATCTCAGCAGGTTTAATCGCTGCGTTCTTGTCGACAATCATCGTCACTAAACTATTCGGCAGAATCTACTGCTCGGTGATCTGTCCGCTTGGTATCTTCCAGGACATCGTTGCTCGTCTTGGTCGTTTGACAAAGAAGCAGAAAATCAAGTATTCTTACAGCGAGGAGAAACTATGGTTGCGTTTGATCGTAGCCGTTTTGTTCATAGTTTCATATCTTGCATGTGCTTACCCAATCGTTGGTTTGCTTGAGCCATACAGTATATTCGGACGTATGGCCACTACCCTACTTGCTCCTGTCGGCAGATTCATTGCCGAGCATCTTGCAGCATCGTCAGTGGCGGCCGGCAACTACACTTACGCAATGCCGGCAGAACTTAACTACTCTTACGTGATGCTTGGAATCGCACTTTTCTCACTTGTGCTTATCGCAATCCTTGCTTTCCGTGGAGGACGTACATACTGCAACACTATCTGCCCAGTCGGAACAATTCTTTCTATCTTCGCTGAAAACCCAGTGATGAAGCCAGTCATCGACCACGACAAATGTGTGAAATGTGGACTTTGCGCAAAGAAATGTAAAGCTTCTTGTATCGACGCGAAGAATGGCATCGTGGATTCTTCTAGATGCGTCGACTGTATGGATTGTATCTCAGCGTGCAACAAGGGTGCTATCTCATTCACTACTCCATCTGACAAGGATAAGACACCTAATATCATCCAAAGAATAAAAGCACGTAGAGACGCACGGACGTGCGTCTCATCAGACGAAAAAAATTCAAATACGCCAGACGAATCTAAACGTGCATTCCTTACTGTCGGAGCTATCGTTGCAGGTAGTGCGATGACTAAGAGTACAGCAAAGGTGTTCGACGGTGGTTTGGCTGAAATCACAGAGAAGAAGGAGCCAAAACGTGAAGGCAGAATCACACCTCCAGGAAGTAAGTCGTACAAGCATATTGCAGATGTATGTACATCATGTGGTCTTTGTATCACAGCATGTCCTAACGGAGTGCTTCGCCCAAGCGAAGACCTTTCTTCTATGCTTACTCCTGTGATGAGTTTTGAGAAGGGTTACTGTCGTCCTGAATGTAAACGATGCAGCGACGTCTGCCCTACAGGAGCCATCTCACTTGCAGACCTTGCAGAAAAGAGTTCAACTCACGTCGGCCACGCAGTGCTTATCGCCGACAACTGTATCTCTATGAAGAAAGGCGTGTCGTGCGGCAACTGTGCTCGCCACTGTCCAGCAGGAGCAATCACAATGGCTCCGACTGTAAACGGAGACGAGACATCACCAAAGATGCCAGTCATCGACTCAGAAAGATGTATCGGTTGTGGTGCTTGCGAGAACCTTTGTCCTTCATCACCATACAGTGCTATCTACGTTGAGGGCCACAGAGTTCATAGAATTGACTAATAACGAAAAAAAGACAACACAATATATGGATCGTAGAGATTTTCTAAAACGTTTGTCGGCAGCCACTGCCACTATGGGTTTGGCAGCTTGCACTGACGAAAAGACGAAGGAGATTATCGGAGGTCATAGCCAGAAACCAACTGGCGACATGACATACCGCACTGTGCCATCTTCCGGCGATAAAGTATCGCTTCTTGGCTACGGATGTATGCGTCTCCCAACTGTCCAGCATGGAAGTGCAAGAGAGCAGAAAGATATTGAGATCGACCAGGATGAGTTGAACGCTCACGTCGACTACGCCATCGAGCATGGAATCAACTATTTCGATACATCCCCTGTTTATTGCCAGGGACGAAGCGAGCACCACATGGGTATCGCCCTTAAACGTATTCCACGCGAGAAATTCTTGATCGCCACAAAGCTTTCTAATTTCGCTCAGGAATTGTGGAGCAGAGAGAAATCTATCGAGATGTACCACAACTCGTTCAAGGAGCTACAGGTGGACACTATCGACTATATGCTTCTTCACTCTATCGGAGGCACAAACGGCGAGTACAACTCAACACAGACTTTCGAGAAGAGATATATTGAAAACGGAATCCTTGACTTCCTTATTGAGGAGAGAGCAAAAGGAAAGATCCGTCACCTTGGATTCTCATACCACGGTGATATCGCCATCTTCGACCGTGCGCTTGCTATGCACGACAAAGTGAAATGGGATTTCGTTCAGATCCAGATGAACTATGTCGACTGGCTACACGCTAAGGAGGTTAACCCAGCCAACACAAATGCAGAGTATCTATACGCTGAGTTGGAGAAGCGTAACATCCCAGCTATCATCATGGAGCCGTTGCTTGGAGGTAGATTGGCAAGCACCTTGAGTTTCATCGCAGCCAAATTGAAGGCACGTCGACCTGAAGACTCAGTTGCAAAATGGGCTTTACGTTATCTTGGTTCATTCCCTAACGTGCTTACAGTGTTGAGCGGAATGACATACATGGAGAATGTCAAGGAAAACGTAGATACATATTCGCCTGTTGAGCCATGCACAGAAGATGAGCTTGCTTTGCTAGAGGAGGTAGCACAAGCAATGTTGAGATACCCAAGCGTGCCATGTACTGGTTGCCAGTACTGTATGCCATGCCCTTACGGTATCAATATTCCAGGTATCTTCCAACACTACAACAAGTGTATCAACGAAGGTAACGTATCTCTTAACAACCAGGATGAGAACTATGCAAAGGCTCGCCGCGCATTCCTAATGGGTTACGACCGTTCAGTGCCAAAATTGCGTCAGGCTGACCATTGTATTGGATGTGGAATCTGTAAGAGTCACTGTCCACAGAACATCGATATTCCAGGTGAAATGCAGAGAATCGACAAATACGTTGAGAGCTTGAAGCAATCTATGGATTGATTTTAGCTTAGAGCTTAGAGTTGAGAGCTTAAAGAGGATTGCAAAGGGCATTCTGCCCTTGCCCCTCCACCACCGAGCGCATATAAATCAAACACAGAGGCACAGGGGTCTCAGAGAAAGACTTCGTCTTTTTTTTGAGATAAAGAGAAAGTACAACATAGCCAAAAGTTTAGAGATTAGAGATTTGAGCTGAGAGAAAAGAGTATGGATAAACTGATAATAGAGACCGCATCAGGCGAAACCATCACAGCAAACGAGATGGGCATCAAAGCATTGCGTCGCATATATAAAGAGCGACGCGAGGTATTGCGTGGAGCGACGGTAACTGACATCATCATCGGCAAAGGAGCATCGTGTTTCCTAATCGCTGGTGGAATTAAGGAGCTGAACGCTGGAGTGATCAGTAGAGCCGGGCTTGACATGTTGCAGAAGGCAGGCATTCCCGTCGTCGCAAGAGAGATTGTGCCAATGATCATCAACCGTAAGAATGATGGTCAGTGCCCTATCGAGAATCTTCTTCGTGAGACATTCGACGCAGAGGAAGGCATCAAAAAAATCAGTGCATTCTTCAACGACGATTTATCCATGTAGGGGCAATCCCTTGTGGTTGCCCTCGCAATTACGGAATTTATTAATCACAATAAAAAAGGGATGAGTTTCGCTTGAAACACATCCCTTTTCTGTTTAATTCAAATCATAGTTTAACCTAACGTCTTACTCAAGAATTCTGACACAACCTGTTCGTACTTTTCTGGCTGTTCTGTGATGGCATTGATATGAGTACCTCCTTCCACCACCCACATCTCTGTATTCTTTTTCTTCGTTGCCAAAATACGTTTGCCTTCCGCAACAGGCACTTTGGCATCCGCGTCGCCATGTATAATAAGAAGCGGTATCTCAACATTTTCCAAGTTTTTAATTGCTGACGCCTCCCTGAATGTCCATCCCTCTTTTATTTTACAAAGAAGGCTTGCTCCGTAAAGAAGCGGGAAAGCTGGCAAATACATCTTCGTATTCACCTCTCGTTTGAACATCGCGAAAGCTGATGTGAATCCACTATCATCAATAACCGCTTTCACATTAGATGGCAATTCCTCTTCAGCACACATCACAACACAAGCACCTCCCATTGACAAACCGTGAAGTACCATTGGAAGAGAAGCGTCAAAATGGTTGTTCATCTCCGACACCCACTGCAAAACATCATAGTGGTCGGGCCAACCCATACCTGTCACGTGGCCTTCACTGCCAGCATGGTGAGCCAAATCAACCATCACAACATTGAAATGAAACTTCTCATGGTACATACGTGCATGAGGCAGAGTCTGGAGTGCACAACCAGAATATCCATGCACAAGAATGACTGTTCCTTTCGCATCCTGACAAGGAAGACAATAGGCATGCAAACGTTCTCCCTTTGGATTTGTAATGAAATGATCCTCTACCTTCCCGTCGGCATATATCGCGTCGAACCAAGAGAGAGTCTTAGGATTTTCCTCACCAAATTGTTTTCTGTATTTCTCTTCGTCTCGTCCGATTGTATCCTTGTAGATGGATATGTGAAGGAAGAAGAATGCAAAAGCTATTTCAATAATAACCAATGTTAAAATCACGTATACCATAGCATCTTACTTTTTGCATACAAATATATGGCTATTATGATGTTTGACAATCATAATGCTACTTAACTATCAATATAAATGATTTTTATGCCACAACTTTTTTACACGACAAAAAATTAGGGCATGTCTTTTCGACATGCCCTTTTTGTTTGTATGATTTGTATCATTTTACTTTATAAACACCTTTCTGTAGGCATTTGCAGTAGTGATGATATAAATGCCTGATTTTAATTTGACAGACTTGTATTTGCCATCAAACATCTTTCGTCCGTCGATAGAGAATATAGACACTTTAGTCTCCTCATCAAAATAAATATAACTGCCATCTACAGTCAAATTAATGACTCCGTTTCCGTCATCGCCAGAGCAATCATCCATATCCAAGTCGATAGCGTAGAAGAGCTCACATCCATCTTTATCCTTCAAAGTGTATACCAATGAGAAGTCGCAAACACCATTCTGCACAATGTCGAATGATATTGGCTTGATATGAACAGTATCCTTTGGACACTCTTTTTCTGCCTCTTCAACTTTAACGACCATCTCAATGGTCTCATAATTACAATAACTACCGCCATTAACCGTAAATTTGCAATATCCATCATTTGATGGTCTTATTTCTGAAGATTTGATGTGACATGTGTCATTATAAAAGGAATAAGTACGACCATCCAATGACACATAATAACTAATATAAGGCTCAAGATTTTGCAATTCTTTCCAATTATCAATTCTCACAATTATATCTTCTCCTTCACTTATTGTTTCTGCTGTAGTTACCTGCACATGTGGCACTTGTGGTCTTACAAATAAAAATAGAGAATCTCTAGATTCGCGACCGCATGCGTCAGTACGTACAACATTAAAATAATGGAATCCTGCATCAAGAGAGTCGCCCCAATAGTTGTCAGTAAGATTAACTTTTATTCCATCAGGTTGGATTTCAAGAGTGTAATTGACATTCCCGTTCGACTCTTCCTGGATTTTGTCCCAATTTCCTATTCTTATAACAGTACCTTCTCTATAGCAAATTGTATCGTTACAGTGACATCCATTAATCAACAATCTTACATCTTCGGATAATTCAGGCTCTGAGCATCCTGTTTCGCAGTCAGTCACATTAATACAGATAGTATCTTCAAAAATATTGCCACAATTGTCTGTTCTAAATACTCTAAAAATATTTCTACCCGTTTTATTCATTTTGATTAAATGAGTAGAATCATTTGTAAATGCATTAGAAATACTATCTCCATCAATATTGTCATTTCTATATATTGTATAATTGATATAGGTTTCACTTTGTTCTGCATCTAACTTCACATCTTTCCAACGAGACAATCCTATATAAACAGAGTCTCCTAAACAAACATTTCTTTGGGATGCGAACAAACGTACAGGATATAACTCTTTGCATTTCGGCTCACAATCCTTTACGACAATGTTCCTTTCAAATGAATAAAATCCTTTCTGAACAAAATCCTCTGTATGTGTGTAAGTACCAATACTAAGATTAATTGAATAATTACCAACAGGTAATTCTTTAAAATACAGATTTGTTATTCCGTCATTGCCTGGGGTAATATCGTAAAAATCAAATCTTGGGATGTCAACATTTTCATTCGAAGATACATATGCATCGATGCCATTAAATTCTTTTGTTCCGCACTTGATCGAAATAACTGCACTATTTCCTTTGCAAATTGTATTTGAATTTTGGATAAGAGCAAAATCTGTATCTAGATAATAGGTTCTCAAAGTCGTTCCATCAAAAACTCTCAAAGTATTGTATTCTCCTTTAATATCAAGACCACCTGAAGGGTTAATACTATTATTATCGCTGATTACTTGACCATCTTTAATCAATTGATAACAAGAGCTGTTGGTGATATACAATGGTTCTGTTTCACTTACCCATACCTTCTGCCAACCTCCATACGTTGCCATTTTATACTTATCTGTTGAAGTCAGAAAATCATCAGTCACATATTTTCCATCCAAAAACTCCAAATCGGTGTATCCTACTTGGTCTCCTTCTGAAGGGAAAAATGTGTATGGATTTTCATGTACAAACTCAGATTCTCCATTTTCATGGTTGACATAAAAACCAATATCATAACCAGTGTCAAATGAAGCATCACGTAGCGATATAAGTTCTCCTGTCTCATCGTCAATATAGCGATATGTTACTGAATCTCCTTTGCATACGACATATGCTCCGTCCCATCTAAGATTGTTCTCGATAGATTTTTCAACAACGATTTTTGCTGATGCCCCAATACAAAACAAAGAGGCTAACGTAAGTAATGGTAATCTTACTCTCATAAGCTAATAATTTATTTAATCCTTTAAATCCTTTTCTTATAGATCATTCAAACAGAATGTCTTAACACATACAAAATTATAGAAAGTAATTACATCTCCAATTTTATTTTAGCAAGATTGATTTGCATGTGCTCTAGAACACATATTTGTCTGAAAATAAAAAAGAGGGTGTATCAAAATGATATGCCCTCTGGGATAAAGATTATAACATAAAACGCTGTATTCGATGGGCAACCACAAGGGATTGCCCCTACGAACTGATTATTGCTCTACCAATGCTGTAGATAGATATCTTTCGCCTGTATCTGGAAGAAGAGCGACAATTGTCTTGCCCTTGTTCTCAGGTAGTTTTGCCAACTGGATGGCTGTGTACAATGATGCTCCAGACGAGATTCCTGCGAAGAAACCGTTTCTTCCTAGTCGTTGTGCTGTTGCGATAGCATCTTCGTTGCTGACAGTCTTGATCTCATCGATATAGTCTCTGTTGAAGTTCTTTGGCTCAAAACCAGCACCGATTCCCTGGATCTTGTGTGGACCAGGAGCGTTACCTGAAAGCACTGCACTTGCTGATGGTTCAACTGCAACAGCCTTAACCGATGACTTGTGTGACTTCAATCTCTTTGAAACACCACTGACTGTTCCACCTGTACCAACACCTGCTACGAAGATATCCACGTCGCCATCTGTATCTTTCCAGATCTCCTCTGCAGTTGTATTCTCGTGGATTGCTGGGTTGGCTGCGTTCTCAAACTGCAATGGCAAGAATGAACCTGGAGTCGACTCTACGATCTCCTTAGCCTTTGCAATTGCACCCTTCATTCCTTCGCTACCAGGAGTCAAAACAAGCTCTGCTCCGTAAGCCGCGATCAACTTTCTGCGTTCGACACTCATTGTCTCTGGCATTACGATGATCACCTTATATCCTTTAACTGCACCTACCCATGCAAGACCGATACCTGTGTTACCACTTGTTGGCTCGACGATGATGCCTCCAGACTTAAGGATTCCGTCTTTCTCTGCCTGCTCAATCATGGCAAGTGCGATACGGTCTTTTACGCTTCCTCCTGGGTTGAATGCCTCAACCTTAACAAGTAGTTTTGCCTGAAGGTTCTCCTCCTTCTCAATATTGTGTAGTCTTACGATTGGTGTGCGACCGATAAGCTCGGCGAAGCTGTTATATATCTGTGCCATAGTCTTTGTAGTAATTAAATAATTAATTTATGCCGCTCGCCCTACGGGCTCGCGGTGAGGGATGGGGCAAGGGCAGAATGCCCTTTGCAATCCTCAATTATTAACCAACTCAGTATTTAGTTTAGTAGTTTCTCAAATTTGATGTTTACTCTTGTGTAGTGAGGAGTGAAATCCTTCACTTCGTTGAATCCGTACTTGTTGTAGAGGCCCATAGCGGCTTTCAAACGGGTGTTGGATTCCAAGATTAGTTTATTTATGTTGTTGTCCTTTGCGTAACTGAATATCGCTTCAAACAGTTGGTTAGCAACTCCTTTACCCTGTGCTGCTGGATCCACCGCTAGTTTGGAGATTTCATATTCCGTCTCTCCATGCTTTAATAATGCCACACAGCCAAGTACATTCCCGTCTTCAATGGCGAAAAACAGATGTCCGCCTTTGTTGAGGATCTCTTTGTCAGGGTGAGTGAGAAGTTCAACCTCGAATGGCTCGATTGCATTTTCGTCGAAGAAGCGAGTGATCCAACCACGGTTGAGAGCTTCGAAATATTTCGTATACTGGGGTTTCCAATTTTCAATCTGTGCCATAAGCTTCAATTTTTTTAATTAAACTGCTTGTGGTAACGGGTTAATAACCCGTCTCACGAATTAGATTGCGTCGAATGCCTGCTTCAAATCGTCAAGGATATCGTCGATATGCTCAGTACCGATACTCAATCTGATTGTCGACGGAGTGATGTGCTGCTGAGCGGCCTCCTCTGGAGAAAGCTGAGAGTGAGTAGTTGTGAATGGGTGGATCACAAGGCTCTTCACGTCGGCTACATTAGCAAGTAGAGAGAAGATCTTCAATGAGTCGATGAATTTCCATGCAGCTTCCTGTCCGCCCTTGATCTCGAATGTGAAGATCGACGCACCACCATTAGGGAAATATTTCTTGTAAAGAGCGTTATCTCTGTGGCTTGCAAGCGACGGGTGGTTAACCTTCTCCACCTTTGGATTCTTGCTTAGGAAATCTACCACCTTCAAGGCGTTCTCCACGTGGCGCTCAACTCTCAATGAAAGAGTCTCAAGACCCTGAAGAAGGATGAATGCGTTGAATGGTGAAAGTGTAGCACCTGTATCACGAAGGATCACCGCACGGATACGAGTCACGAATGCTGCTGCACCTGCGACGTCGGCAAACACTGCTCCGTGGTATGATGGGTCTGGCTTAGCAAGAGTAGGGAACTTGTCTGCGTTTGCCTTCCAGTCGAATTTTCCACCGTCTACGATAACACCACCAAGGGAAGAACCGTGACCGCCGATAAACTTAGTAGCTGAGTGAACCACGATGTCAGCACCGTGCTCAAGTGGACGGATCAAGTAAGGAGTTCCGAATGTGTTATCAATGATAAGAGGAAGATTGTGCTTGTGAGCGATAGCCGCTACCTTTTCAATATCAAGCACATCGCTGTTTGGATTTCCAAGTGTCTCAGCGAAAATCACCTTTGTATTAGGCTTGATTGCCTTCTCAATAGCATCGTAGTCTGAGAAATCTACGATTGAATAATCAACACCCTGAGTTGTTAGAGTGTGAGTGATCAAGTTGTAAGAACCACCGTAGATGTTGTCGGCAGCAACGATGTGATCACCGTTCTGAGCAATGTTCTGTAGAGCGTAAGTGATTGCTGCTGCACCAGATGCTACTGCAAGTCCGGCAACACCACCCTCAAGAGCTGCAACACGGTCCTCAAAAACACCCTGAGTAGAGTTAGTCAAACGACCGTAGATGTTACCAGCGTCACGAAGACCGAAACGGTCAGCAGCGTGCTGAGAGTTGTTGAAAACGTAAGAAGTAGTCTGGTAAATAGGAACTGCGCGAGCTCCTGTTACTGGATCTGGGTTCTCCTGTCCTACATGAAGTTGTAGAGTCTCGAAATGAAGTTTTTTCTGTGCCATAATCTTTATCGTTTTATAGTTATTATCAATTGTTATTTGTTCTTGTCTTTTGACATTGCAAAGGTATGGCGGTTTGAAAGATTGACTATGAAAAATTAAAAATAAAGTATAAAATTTCGGTTTAAGTTTGAAATGATAGAATATTGTTCTATAAAGATGGCTTTTTTGTACGGTTTGGAGAACGAGCATTTTGAGGCAAATAAAAAAGCCGCAAACCCTTTCGGATTCGCGGCATTTGATTCTTGAAATTCCCCATCACAACCACTCGTCGTCTTTCAATGGGGCTCCTAATTCATGGTATGGGAGCCACTTGCCATTTTTCTTATGATAAACAATCTCTGGAGACTTAAATGGGAAATCTTTTGCTGGTTTGCGAATTTCATAAATCTCATTTATATCTTCTTCTGGGACATATGCTTCATAGTATATATTATTTTTATCAAACTGATCACACTTTGGCGGTATTCCTGCTGCTCTTCCATCAGTAGTATTAAATGCAACCAAAATTTTTTGAGCATTCAGGTCGTATTCTATGACTCTTACTTTAAAGTCATGGAAAATGCCCAATGTATTAATGACATTATAAGCAGAGTCAATCTCTTTCTGTTCAACATTTCGTTCAAAAATACCATCGCATTTTTCAAATCCGATTTCAGTTAATGAAGAATCATAGCCAAAAATCTTATTCGTTTGTTCGACATACATAAACATCCTATTCCCGATTCTAACAATAGGACAACCTCCAGTACTAAATCTATTCATACTTAAATTGATTTAAGATGGTGTCAGCTTAAATGATTTTTCGTGACATCATATAAGTTGCGTTTGCGGAATCATATCCACAAATTTATCCAGAATCTCAAACGCAAGACCGTCTTGAGCTGTCGGATATTCAGCCAACCATCCCAAGCGACCTTCACTATCCATATATAGTTTTCTAATATCTAACAACGTCATTACAGTGTCTTTATTTATATTTTCCTTCTGTAATTCTTCAGGAAGATCAAATCGTCTTTCAAGCTCATTATACGTTAGTTTATAATAGTCGAGTGTCCATCCTGGGATATCTTTCCAAAATGTTTTACAATACTTTAAGTAATTCTTATAAGATTTTCTCATTACATCCTCGATAACTTTATCCTCATCATCGATTCGAATATCAAAAGGTAGTGTAAAAATCTTAGCACCAATTCTGACAACGACAATAGAAGACAATCCCATAAAGCTGTCGAAGAAGACTCCCATCTCTTTATCAATAACATGATTCTTTGTAGAGAATACTCTCAAAGATCCATCCTCCATGATGTATGGTCTATCTTCAGAAAGAAGGATATCGATATAACATCCATCCCATTCAGTATAACATGTCCAGCCATAATTTCCTTCTCTGTCGATATAGAGAGTCTTTGGCAAGATTGTTTTCATAGCAACTGGGATTCCCAATTGCAATGTGTTGGAAGCAGCCTCCTCATCTCCCATGTAGATTGTCAGCATCATCTTGGAGAAATCCTTAAATATCTGATTTTTTTCTCTCCAAATAATCAGCGTATGCTTTCTGCTGGGCTGGAGTGATGCCTTCATCCACACCTCCTTCAAGCTCGATCTCAAGATTCTCTGGTTTGCCAAAGAATGAATTGACCTCCAGACCCTTCCATGTGTTCTTGCCGGCATAGACAAGTTCGCCGAAGTCGGCATCGTGGCACCTTGGTGCATCGGCAGGAATGACGAGTCCTTTTTCATACATATCATTCAGGGCTTCCTTCGCATCTTCGTCACCTTGTTCTGCCGCTTTGGTGTACCACTCAATAGCTTTCT